>CAIRYE010000382.1 GCA_903882765.1 uncultured Anaerolineae bacterium | reverse complement strand
GTTATCTCTCGCGAAATAATTTAAGAATGACCTAAATCGTTTCACTCCTAATAATTTCAGAGCGCTTGAACCATGTCTTGCCATATTTTTCCCTCCTCATAAATATATGAAAAAATTTAGGATGAATAAACCAATGGCGTTCCATCATATTCATCTCAATCGAAAAAACAGATCGTCTTATCTTCGGAGCTCAAAAAATCCTGCCCTAATTTCTCGAGTTGCATCTTCCAAACCTCAACCACCTCAGATCCAGTGATCCAATGAAATCCACTCCACCAATTCCCTCTTACTCGTGCACCTGCCGCAGCTCGATCTCTCCATCCCCATTCCCGATCGGATCCGGCATTTTCAATGCCCATTCCACCGCTTCCTCGCGTGATTTCACATCGATCAAAATAAATCCCGCGATCATCTCTTTTACATCCTCAAACGGACCTTCGGTCACGACGGGTTTTTCGCCCTCTTTTAAAAACGTAACCCGCATCCCGCTCGAGCTCGGGTACAACCCCTTCGCCATCACACGCACCCCAGCGGCAACCAGCTGGCGATTATAGTCCGACATCGCTTCCTGCAAACCCAGGTTCGGCGGTCCACCCGCTTCGGCGGTTTTCGAATTTTTAACGATCAAAATAAATAGCATAAAAATACCTCTATTATCCTTTCAACATAGTAAGAGCCCTAAAGGCCACCAGCACCGCGTGGCTTTTACCAACCGCAAAGAAACTAGCGCCTTATTCCCCCAACTCCAACCAATAATTATTGGTTTGCCACTGCTTAAAGCCCAGCCGAGCGTAAAGCCGATTCGCCGCCTGGCGCCGAGGGTTGCAGGTAAGTGAGATGCCTTTTAGCCCCAACCTACGGGCCTCTTCAACCAATCCAAGAACCAAAGCCTCGCCAATACCCTTGCCGCGCTGGCTTTCTTCCACCACCACATCCTCGATATGGGCATGCAAACCAGAAGGTGAGCGGAACACACACAAGCATCCCAACCCCACCATCTGCTGATTCTCCATCGCTGCCAATAACACACTACCCGAATCAAGCAGCGCTCTCAACTCCTCCACCGTAGGGATGGATGCCTGAGTAAGCTGCGGCAGCAATCGCTCAAAAGCCGCCAGCAATTCTTCCTCAACAGAACAAACCCGATCGATCCTGATCATTTTCGCGGCATAAAGCTAAGCCAGACGTAATAGGCTACATAGATAAAGCTAGAGTAGACCACCCACAGCGGCGTAGCGGGAAACAAGAACAGCCCATAGATTCCCACAACACCATATAAATAGGAGAGCCCTAGGGTGATCTTACGGTAGCGGGTTTCGCGGCTGGGGTAGATCCATTTGACCGGTACGAAGATCAGCACGTTGAAAAAGAACAAGATTGCAAAGTTGATCCAACCATTCCAGCCCAAGATGATCATATAAATGACCACCACATTCCAATAACAAGGGAAACCCTTGAAGAAGTACTGATTGCTCTCATCGGTTTTTGCGTCGCTCTGGCTAAACTGATAAGCCGAGGTCAGCAAAATAAGCGCGATGATGGGGGTAACCGTAACCGCCGGCACAATATCGGCATAAACCAAAAAGAATCCCGGCACAATAACGTAGTTGAGGTAATCGATAATGTTATCCATCAAAGCGCCATCCACGTTGGATGCATACTTCTTAACATCCACCAAACGCGCCAACATGCCATCAAATCCATCTACCAACATTGCCAGCACCATCCACAAGATGGCTTGCTTAAACTGGCCAGCAATGATGGCTTGGATGGCAAAGAACCCCCATACTGCGCCAGAGGCGGTGAAAAAATGAACAGAGTAGGCTTTCGCTTGTTTAAAGAGCAGGGCTGATTTGGTCAAGGGGAATTCTCCGATTGCATTCATAATACTACGGCGCAAGGGAGCCTTGCGCCGTAGATAAAGGTCTTTCTTAGGCTTTTAGCAAGCCGATGGTTATGGCTTCGCCATCAAACTCATCCGATACCACAGCGGCAGCGGCCGGGGCTTTGCCAAAGTTCAACTCCACCGTAAGGGTCTCACCGGTGATGTATTCCTCAAATTGCTTGATAGCG
>CAIRYE010000381.1 GCA_903882765.1 uncultured Anaerolineae bacterium | reverse complement strand
TGGAGTTCCCTTGGAAAATGTCGTAATCACCTATGTTGAGGGTGGTATCACCAAGACCGCGCATAGCGATGTAGCTGGTGAATATATACTTGATCTTCCCTACGGATGGTCCGGCACAATTACTCCATCAAAAACTGGGTACGCCTTTATCCCTTCAACCCTCTCTGTCGCAACTGTTCTGGGCGATTCAACCCTCGCAGATGTAGAAGGGTATCGGGTTCTAACCTTTGTCTCCAACGGATCCTATGACGGCGAGATCCTTGAAACTTCCAAGGGAAGCGGACTTGGGGGAACACCTAACACTAATGGCAACTTTATCCGCATAGGGGACAATGGCTCCAAACAACAATATATGGGCTTCCTTTCCTTCAACACGTTAGTTTCCGGGTTGGATCCTGCTGCGGCTATTTATTCAGCGAAGTTACAGTTAAGGCAATACGCCATCAACAAAAAACCGTTTTCCCTAGGAAATTGTTCAAATCCTGGTGAATGCGATTTGAACGTTGAGATCAATTCTCCATATTTCGGATCGATTCTTCAGCTTGAATCCGCTGACTTTTCAGATGCATCTGGATTGGATGCGGGTATCGTTACTCCAACTTTGGTAAATTCAAATTATTTTGCTGATCTTGATTCTGCCATATTTGGTGATATCAATTTTGCTGGGACCACCCAATTCAGATTGAGCTTTGCGACAGCAACCGATAATGATTCAGATGGCGACTACGTTTCCATTCACAGTGGAAACACCAGCACAGTCGCGAATCGGCCCGTATTACAGATCCTTTATTACGTACCATAAAGGTATTGGATCGATAGAATTGTTAGGGCAGGCGTTCACACGTCTGCCCTTTTTATTTCCAAAAATGCTTTCTGCAATTACAATTATCCTATTATGGACGAATTAAAATGTATTGAGTTGGCAAAAAATGGCGATCTGTTTGCCTTCAATGAGCTCGTGCTCAACTACCAAACAACGGTCTACAATCTATCGCTGCGCATTCTGGCGGATAACCAAGCCGCGGAAGACGCCACTCAGGAAACCTTCATCGCCGCTTTTCGAAATTTGCGCCAATTCAAGGGGGGCTCCTTCAAGAGCTGGCTTTTACGCAGCGCTTCGAATCATTCCATCGATGCCATTCGGAAAAACAAACGAAGAGCAGAAATTGCTCTTGAGCCAATTACCAAGGAAGGGGATGAGGTAGATGACCCTCGCTGGATGCGGGACGATTCCGCGGACCCGGCGGCTGAATTTGAGAAGAATGAAATGACAAGCCTAATTCAGCAATGTATCAATGATCTCGTCATCGATCAGCGGATAATCCTTGTATTAGTGGATGTTTTTGGCCTGGATTATAAAGAAGTACAAGAAGTGATCCTGAAACCTCTCGGCACAGTGAAAAGCCGATTGGCTAGGGCTCGAGAAGCGATCAAGCATTGTCTGCTTGGATTTGCGGAACTTTATCCTGAGTTAGATCGTCATAAAGTAGAAAAGACGATATGATATTCCGCCCAAAACCCACTCCCGAACAACAAGTTCACGACTATCTTGATGGTACATTATCAGGGGAGGCTCTAGCTGCCTTTAACGATCGAACCCAAAAGGATCCGGCTCTACGAAAAATTGTGGAAGAATTTGGTCGGGTGAAGCATACCCTCTCCCTGATACCACTTCAACCACCCCCAAGAGATTTCACCCTCAAGCCAGAAATGGTTGGTGTTCGACCTCCCCAGCAAAAAATTTCTTTGATCTTGCGGCGATCCAGCCTCGTTTTCGCGATGCTTTTTTTCTCGGTTTTTGTTTATGATGGTTTCCAGCAATATCAGTTCTCCTCGCAATTGCCAAGTATGGCAATTAGCATGGAACAGGCCGCGCCAGCCGTAGAAAGTATGCCAATGGCCCTCGAAGCACCAATGGCCGCCGCTCCCGCGGAAGCTGATACTCTTCCAGCGGAAGAGCCGATGGCGAAGTCGTTGCCTATTGAAACCCCTATCGCGCCGGAAGCTCGCAGCATAGCCGCCCCTGATGAAGTTGTGGAAGATGTTGTCGCTATCGAACCAGCTCCCATACCCTTTGTTGATTTCTTCGCTCTCAATAGGGTCAGTATTTACCTTGTGTCTCTCGCCGTTCCGTTGTTTCTTTTGATCGCTTATTTTAGCGTACAGAAAAAACAAGAATTAGCATGGCGGAAAAAATACGCGGTAGGCAAAAAAGGATGAAAAAAGGGGAGTTCCACTTTTGCCCCTATTGCGGTTCACCGGTAAAACTTGAATTTCGTTTTGGAAAAGTGAGGTCGGGCTGCTCGGAGTGCAACTGGGTTCATTTTGTGGATCCAAAAGTCGCCGTCGCGGTGGTTCTCACCAGC
>CAIRYE010000380.1 GCA_903882765.1 uncultured Anaerolineae bacterium | reverse complement strand
CTCACGTAGGGAATGGCATGACGCGTGATAGGTTACTTTATGCGGGTAAACCGCGCCAACATCCGAGATTTTGAGTTCATTGACCAAGTACTCCGTCAACTCAAATGTTCGTGAGGCAACATCAAGCGCTAAGTTGTGCTCCGCTGACCCAGCCGGAAACAATTCAGGGTAATGATGCTTTACCATACTCACGCAGGAACCAGAGGGCCCGATAATGGGGGCGTTGCTCGCGCCGAAGGTTGTTAGGAAATGGCGGGCAATCTTCCGAGATTGTGATTCGAAACCATTATTGAAATGAGGTTGTCCGCAGCAGGTTTGTTCAGCGGGGAAAATGATCTCAACACCTAGCTGTTCCAGCAGATGAACCATATTTTTCAGTGTAGGTGTGAAAAACTGGTCGGCAAGACAAGTGATAAACAATTGCGCGCTGGTCATAGATGAATTAATTATATATCCACGGGTTCATTTTCAGCTTGTTTGAATGAAATGGAGTGGCAATAATAGGTCTCGTTTTGTTTAGTACAGAACCCCCAAATTAAACATTTCTTTCGGGCGATAAAAGCCCCCACACCTTACTTTCGACGTAACTCCCACTGTTCTAACCAGGTTGTTTCTTCCTCAGGCTCAAGGATTGAAGTTGCCCCAAGGCTTTCTAGTTCAACAAAATCCTCGTCGCAATAACACTCCGCGTTACAACCAAGGTCCGCTAATTCTGCACCTGTCTGCACCTGGAATGTTTTTGTAAAGGTAATGCCGTCAATGTCATAGCGCATCCAACCCGTTGGGTTGAAGGTGCCAAATTTGATCGGGCTGCCTTTTTCGGCTGTGAGCTCTATACAGTCATCGATTAAATGAAGACGTGAGTCATTGATCTTGGCGTAAGGCCAAAGGATTACATTCCTATCCGGAAGTAGACCATTGGCAGGCTGTCCGGCATCGCGAAATGGCAGTGTTACGATCCCGCCATGTTTGAACATAGTGATAGCCCAAGGAGCGAGCTTCACCCCCCATGCGTTGTGGTTGACGAGGCGATGGGTTAGTTTCACCGAATTGGCCGCTGGGTCGATCAGGATCTCGATCATTTTTTGAATACCGCTCATCACTTCGATCTGCCCTGTAAGAACAACCCCGTTAGGAATGCTTTGGCAGCTACAACCGGCGTCATCCGGAATGTAGGTTCGCGGCATTGCCTCGGGGGCATGCCATAAGCGATGCCCCCCAAGATAATGAAAATCACCAAAGGGTGTAGTTGTGGCTAATTGTGGAACTTCAGCAAAAAGATTCTCTGAACCATCGAATCGAAGTGCCACGATACGAGGTCCCGCGGTCTCCAGATAATCCAATTCCAACAATCCGCTCTTGATGGTCTTGCTGGAAAAGCCATAAAAATCACCCATCTGCGCTTACTCTCCTACGATTTGTACAGTAACAGTGCGTTCTCGCGCTCGCACTTGGTCAAAATCCGCGAAGTAGATGCGGCCAAATTCTCCCAGCTGCATCTTGCCTTCCACAATTGGCATCGAAGAGGACCTTCCCATTATGACCGAACGCAGGTGAGCGTCGGTATTCAAGGACCAAGATGGCAGTTCATCACGTCCAGCGGCGGCTTTGATGTGCAATGGCCCGGGGTGCAGGTAGTCGCCCTCGGTTCGGCAGGTAGGAATGATCTTCTCAAGCACATTGACCAGATCCTGCATCAATAGGTCGGTTCCCCAATAATTTAAGTCGTCAGAGGCTTCTTGCACCATTACGCTGCAGGTGGTATGTTGTGAATAAACCATTAAAATGCCGCTCTTAAAACCAGATTTTGTTAAAATTTCCGAAACCTGATCGGTTACATCCTGAAAGGTAGGTCGTCGATCCGAAGTGATCGTGAATGTTTTGTGGTAAGTTCCCATGCTTTGCTCCTATTTATGGTTCATTTATTCGTTCCCGGAAATTCTCTAAAGGAGAACAATTTCATTCTTCCGGTAAAGCGTGAAAAAAACTGATGCGGTAGAAAATTCTTATGTTTCTAAACTAAGATCACCTCAACGCCCAAGTTTCTGATCGAATCGATCACATCCATCGGCGCGTTGGTATCAGTAATGATGGTTTGGAAGGATTGCACCGAAGTTACTGGCACAAAGCCCACCCTGCCGAATTTACTGCTATCAGTTACAAGGATCGCCCGGTTCGACCTTTCAACCATCATCCGGTCAACCTCGGCCATCAGGATGTTAGCGGTTGTCACACCGCCTTCCAACGTGATGCCATCGGTGCCTAAAAAGACAATATCAGCGGTAAGCTCGCGCAGCTGATTGAGCGTTTGCGGTCCAACAGATGCCTGATAATCGGGCAGGTAAATACCGCCAAGTAGAACAAGATTCGGTAATGCCCAGCTGAGTACTTCGTGCGTGATCGGTAGGGAGTTGGTAACCAGCGTGAATGGGGTCATTTGACGCAGATTCTGTGGCACTTTCTTGATGATTTGCAGGGTAGTGCTTCCTGAATCGAGTAAGCACACATCCTTAGGTTGGATAAGTTGCGCCGCCGCGAGACCAATTCGTTCTTTTTCCCATATGCGCTGTTTCATCTTCATCGAAAAAGAATCGAGACGAGGATTGCTGCTCAAAGCGATCGCCCCGCCGTGAACGCGCTTGAGCAATCCGTTCACCTCAAGCAGACGCAGGTCTCTCCAAATGGAAGTATCGGCCATATCGAACTTCTCACGCAATTCAATGGCAGAAACTTGCCCTTTTTCTTGAACCATTTGGGCGATTAAATTTCTTCGATCAGCGGCACTAATGGTATCTCTCATCCCATCTCCAATCACAAATTCAGGCCGTAATTATATCTCTACGACCTCAATACCTTGTAAGTCGGCATACACCTTGATCTTCTCAGCCAAATGGCCATAAGCCAAAGCCATATGATGGGGCGAACCGGCTTTGCACCAGGCGTCGCACCAATCAGCGATTCCAAGGTTCTTTGGTTTAAAGAGCATCTGAGGCGCGGCAACCGGCCGTGGTTTGATCTCGAGCGATTCACCTTCAGCTACATTCAATCTCCAGTGGTCCCCACCCAAATTAACCAGCGATAAGTTGGTTACAGGCCCCGGTTTATAAGCGAATTCCAACCCTGCCCCAAAGCCATTCACGCCAGAATAATAGATGCTTGATTTGATCGAAACATCCGATGGCTTGGCAGCCAACGCGGGGTTTCCATGCCCATCATGAGAGAGAATCATAGCGCTGCGTGGGAAGTCGATAATGTAGTTTTCGAGGAAGGTGGATTGACCGGCAATTTCCTGTAAGATCAACATGGCGGATAAAGTTGTAATATCCGCTTCGGTAGAAGTTGGAATGCCGATCTCACATAACCTGCCTGTGCCATAAGAGGGGATGATGCCAACGCGGGGATCTGTAAGCCAAACCTGATCAAAGCATGCCAGCCCATCAAATTTCCCATCACGCAGCACCGTTTCCATGGCAAGGGCCATACGGCAAGAATTCTCAAAGACCTTCGCATCCATATCCACTTTATAACGGGCGGATTCAGCTTCGACCAGTTTTTTTACAGCGCTATCTGGCAGCTGCTGCATTGCGACCGCTACTTTTTCAGGTTCAACGGGCCAACAAACTGGGCCAACGAACTGCCGCAAGCTGAGAAGGTCCACCATTAGGTCGGTCATCCCTTCAAAGGCATGCCCCATCACCGCGAATTTCGCTGTTCGCATTCGGCGGTTCACACCAGCGGCGGAGATGATGTTCTCAATTTTTTGTCGTCCAACAGGGTCATCCATTTGGGAGGTGACCATCCAGAATTTTCGTTTGATCCGTAACAGCGCTGAGGTCATTTCTGGAACACCGGCCATGCCGGAATTTACCATGATCAGGTCAAAATCCGCGTCTTCAGGAAGGAATGGTATCTGCTGGGTATTCCAAACAAGCACCGGGGCGGAAGTATTCAAGAAACAACGGGTAGGAACAATGCCTTTCGTGTAGGCTACTTCAACGGCAATGATCAGATCAACATCAGAAGCATTGAACAACTTCGCCGCAGCCTCCGCTTGATGTTCCTCTTCAACCAAGGGCGGTTGAACCACCTCGGCATACTGCCCAATAATGGAACCGATGTGGTCCGCTACTTTTTGAGCGACAGGGCGCATATGCGCGGTCTTGTTGTAATCATCTTCGAGCAATGCCATTACTAAAACGCCGACTTTTGTTTTTTGTTTCATAGTACCTCTCTATATTAATCAATAAGTTTCTTTATAAAATCCATCCAAAGTATCATCGAGGCTGGAATATATTTGGTACGCTTTTTTATAGACCTCAACCGCGAGGGTGGGGTTCACTTTATTCTTGATCTTCACCAATGCCTCGCACCCACTCTCGATAGAGGCAAAAACGCCACTGGCAACCCCTGCTAAGATCGCGTCACCGATCAACGCGGTATCGTCGTTTTCAAGAGTAATTACTGGAACATCGCAAACATCCGCTTTGATCTGATTCCACAAAGCGCTTTTTGCTCCACCACCGGTTGAACGTATCTCTGTAACCTTCAAGCCCGTTTTTTCGATGACATCGAGATTGTTCTTCAACAAAAAAGCCACCCCTTCTAACAAGGCCCGAATAAAATGGCCGCGGGTATGGGTTAGAGTGAATCCGGTAAAGGAACCACGCGCGTTAGAGTTTGGTCTCGGGCTGTAAGTTCCCATCAAATGTGGAAGCATGATCAGTCCGTCGCTTCCAGCTGGAATATCCACGGCGTAGTTGGTGAGCAGCTCATAGGCATCTACCCCGACTTCCTCCAGGTCAACTTCTTTTTCACCAAAGGTATCTTTGAACCACTTAAAAGCCATTCCGGCGGTTGGGCAGACCGGGCACAATAAATACTTCCCCGGGATGCTATGTTCATATACTTGGATCAATTTACTCTTATCGATATCAGGGCTTCCTAAAGTAACCTGAATAGTAAGCGCCGCACCAGTTGTCTCCGAGAAATTCCCCTCTAAAATGTTGCCGGCACCGATAGCTCCAACGCATTGATCCATGCCTCCACCCACTACATCTACGGTCGTGGTTAAACCAAGTGTTCTAGCTGCGCTTTCATTAAGTTGCCCGAAAACCTCTCCGGTTTGAAACACAGTAGGAAGCTGCGAACGCTTGATGCCAATTTCACTTAACATCTCCTCCCACCAATCGTGTATCAAGTAATCAAAATACAAACTTGTGCACGAAACAGAACCATTGGTGGCAAAAGTGCCGGTAAGCCTGTGTAGCAGAAAATCCTGAACTAACAGGAACTTGCTCGTTTTATTAAAAACATCCGGCTCATTCTCTTTGAGCCACAAAATTTTGCAGGCCGGCCAGGTTGCGATGATCTCAGGGATACCGGTGCGGTCATAGACTTGCGGCGTGTACTTTTCGGCAAGGCGGCTTGCTTGGTCAGTGGCGCGGTTATCGATCCAGATGATCGCTGGCCTTAGCGGCCTCCCGTTTTCATCGGTGCAGATCAACGTTTCCCCCTGGCTGGATACCGCGATACATGCGATCGAATTTCCTTCGCTTCGGCTCAGCACTTGTTTCACGGTCGAAACGCAGGACTGCCAGTAAATTTCGGGGTCAAGTTCTGCCCGGTCTACACAGGGGGTATCAATGCGGTATTCCTCGCGGGCAATGCCAATGCAGCGGCCATTAGGATCAAAAAGCCCCGCCTTGATCGATGTCGTTCCTGCGTCAATCGCTAATAAGTATTTCATTCCCTGTCCAGATCTCTAAATGGTCTGCTTCTGAGAACAAGCAGATTATTTCGTTGAACCAGCACTGATCCCTTTGATAATGTATTGCTGAAAGATCGCGTAAATAATGATAGCTGGGATGGTTGCAAGTACTAAGCCCGCAAACTGGAAGGTTGGATCGCCAGAATATCGTGATAACAACGATGCTAACGCGACCATTACGGTGCGCTTACTCATATCTTGCAACAACACCATCGGTGTGAACAGATCGTTCCAAGTGACAATGAAGTAGAAGATGATGGTGAGAACAATGGCTGGCACACCCATCGGAACAATAATGTAACGTAGCTTGTCGAAGTACCCCGCCCCGTCTAGCTCGGCGGCTTCTAATAACTCATCGGGAATACCTCGAAACGAAGCGGTCATCAACAAAATAGCTTCTGGTAGGAACATCCCTAAATAGGTCAAAATGACAGACCAATAACTGTTTACAAGTTGTAGTTTGGAGTAAAAAATATAAAGCGGGATGATGGTCACTTGTACGGGGATGAACATCGTTGAGATGATCAACAAGTAGATAAGGTCGATCCCGGGAAATTTTAATTTAGCGAACGCGAAGCTGGCAATGATGCCAAAGATGAGGATGAAGAGAATAGTAAAAAAGGAAATGAAAAGAGTATTGCCAAAAAGGCTGAGGATCTTGAACTGGCTGATCATGGTTACGTAATTTTCCCAGGTCAGGGATAATCCACGTATGCTGAATGGGTCGATTAAATAATCCGTTCGATGTTTTAGCGAATTGAAAAACATGAAAAACAGGGGATACAGGTTGGAAATGGAAATTGCCAGCAAGGTGAGGAAGATGAAGGCATTCGTTAGGCGATTGGTAAGATTTTTAACCATCTCTATTCCCAATCGCTTGCGGCGCTGGTAAAGCGCATTTCGATAACAGTGAATACCATAATGATCAGCAATAAGATCACAGCTAAGGCAGTGGCAAAACCAAAATTTGAGCCAGCCTGGTAGAACTTGGTATAGATCATATAGTCGATCGTGGTTGTTTCATACCCAGGTCCGCCATTGGTGATGGCAAAGATGAACGCGAATACGCTGGTAAACGTCCACACCATCGACATGATCACGGCATATTCCAAGGTACGAACGATCATAGGAACGATGATCAAAAACGTGCGTTGAAAAAAGGTAGCACCGTCCAATTTCGCCGCTTCAAAAACATCCAATGGGATGCGCGTCATACCACCCAAAATAACGATCGCCTGCCAACCGATGGAAAACCAGGTGAGGCAAAACACCAACACAGCCAGCGCCGTCCAGGTATTGCCCAGCCACTCCATCGTATACTTGCCGAGATTAATGGCCTGCAAAATGATGTTGAACGGACCTTCTAACCCAAACGCGATGCGGAATAAGTAACCAATGGTAACCGCCGAAACAATTTGCGGGAGGTAGATCAGAGTCCTAAAAAATCGCCAACCCTTTACTTCTTCATATAACAGAACAGCGATGAACAAGCCGATAATGATCTGTAACGGAACGCTGAGCAATAAAACCAAGCTATTGCGTAACAGCGTCCAAAAGGGACTGTCGGTAAAAATGTTGATATAGTTCTTCAAACCCACCCAGTCGTTTCGATACAAACCATCCCAATTGGTAAAGCTTCGATAGATCGAAGATGCCAATGGGTAGAGCCTTATGAACAAGAGCACCACCATTACTGGCACGATCGATAATATGCCGTGAATGGCTTTGGTTTTGTGAAAAGGACTGAATGCGGAAATCTTCATGATCTCTTCTTTGAAGGTGGGATGAACGACTTGTTATTGAATGGTGAGTGCCTATTTAGGCACTCACCATGTGAATCAAACTTTTATTGACCTTTGACTTTGTCGAGTTCAGCGGCAAAATCTTCAGGGGTCATTTTACCAGTCAATACCAATGGTAACAACTTGGTAAAGTTATCTACAACGGGGCCAGAGAGGGAGTTATCTACCCAGAAGATATAGTTCTTGCTCCAGGAGAATAACTTATCGCCAACGGAACCGGGTTGAAGCTTCAGATCAGCGGGTGTGAGGTCCTTGCGAACAGGAACCTTAGTTTGGGTTTCATAGAACTTGAGAACTTCTTCCTTCGAGTTGATGAAGGAGAGGAATTTGGTGGCAAGTTCTGGATTCTTTGAGCTCTTAGATACGACCAAACTTTGGCCAGGTCCACCGATCAAGCTATCTTTGATCTTGGAGTTAGCGGAGAAGTTAGGAGGAAGGATAGCGCCAACATTTTCTTCACCAAGGGCGTCTTGCGCGTCTTTAACAAAGGTTGGAACGCTTGGGAACAAAGCAACTTCACCTTGTAGGAATTTATTCCAAGAGTCACCAGAAGTGGCGGCGTCTTCATTCATATAGCCTTTTGCCCAGATCTCGTTGTAGAGTTTGAGGGTATCGATCAAAGCTTGATCATCGGCGAATTTTGCGTCGCCGCGGTCAGCCGCTAAGATCGGCTCGAGGCCATTCTGCTGCACCCACCAGTAGCCGGCGATGTAGAAGAAGTAGTAAGGATAACCAGCGCCTTCGTCAGCTGCCATGGGCAGGTAGCCGGCGTCTTTAATTTTCTGCATGTCGGCCATAAATGTCTCGACATCGCGTGGGGGGTTATTCTCATAATCGAGACCAACTTCGGTCATGATCTTCTTGTTGTAAAGGAAGAAACACATCTGATTATCAGGGGTTGGGTAACCAATGATAGGATTGCCTTCTTTGAAGTCGAGTGTGACCGTGTCCCAACCGATCAGGTTGGCTTTATCTTCGGCAGGAATGTATTGGCTAATGTCAGCTTCAACATCGCGCAGAGCATAAATGAAGGTACCACCCCAAAGGTTGGCAATATCAGGAGCGTTGTTGGCTAAGCCGGCGGTTCTAAAGGTTTGGTGGGCTTGCAAAGCATCCGCCTGAGGAACGAGTTCCACAGTTACACCAGGGTTGGCGGCTTCGAAACGCTTGATCGCTTGGGAGATGTACCATTGATCCTGGGAGAGTTTCTGTTCGCTGGGGCTGATGAAGCTATCCCGGGCATTGATCCAGATGGTCAATTTCTGAGGGGCTGCGGGGGCGGCGGGGGCGCAGCCAGTTGCAGCGAGGAGGGTTGAGATGATCACTAACCCAAAAATTATTAAACGCATGGTTTTTTTCATTATTTTGCCCTTTCTTTCTGAATGGTCGGAAATGATCTTGGGTAATACAAAGAACAACCTGTTTATAACCTTGCCTACTTCTTATCTGCAAAACACGAACTAGGGATCTTTTCGCACCTGCCTTCTCCATTTGGATGTTTGTTGATATTTTCTTCCATATTTAACACGCACTAAAGGGAAGAAAACCCTCGATTTATTTTTTCAGTATAATGCAATTATTCTATAATTACAATACATAAATTTCTTCAATATTGCAAGAACATTGCATAAAAAATGCAATATAATTGAAAGTACATCCTTTTCTTTTTTTGTAAGGGTTGTTTGTTTGCGGTAAGATTAATCATTAATTTTGAAGGAAAAAGTATGAAACAGAAGATCCGCCTTCCCTTTTTTGAAACCAGCGTAAAAAATTACATCTATGGCGACGCGGTTTTAGAGTACGCCAAATGCGCGGACGCTGCCGCGCGTGAATATGATATTGATATTCTGTTCGTAGCTCCCTACGCCGATATCCGCCGAGTCAGCGAAAATACAACCCACCTCATCGTTCTAGCACCTTATATGGACGCGATCTACCCTGGCCGCGGAATGGCGGATGTTTTGCCCGAATCATTAAAGGCAGCCGGAGCGCAAGGGGTAGTGATCAATCATTCCGAACGACCGATGAGCCTATCCGCGATACGAAAAACGATCGAACGCGCCGATGAGCTCGATCTACTGACCTTTGTCTGCGCCGATACCATTTCAGAAGCCCAAGCTCTTGCCCACTTTCACCCCGATATTTTGAACCCAGAACCAACCGAGCTGATCGGTTCTGGCCAGGTAAGCGATATCGCCTACGTGAAAGAGGTTGTACGCGCCGTAAAAGCGATCGACCCATCGATCTACGTCGAGCAAGCCGCTGGCATCACCACTGCCCAGCAAGTGTACGATTTTATAATGGCAGGGTCAGAAGCCGCCGGGGCGGCTTCCGGCATCCTAAGATCCGCCGACCCGTTCGCGTTATTAAATGAGATGGTGCGTTACGTACGCAAAGCAAAAGATGATATGTCAAAAAAATGAAAGCCAATAGGAGACATCATAATGGTCTATAGAGAAGAATTTCAAGTAGTTTCGAATAATGGGATACCTACTTTTCATAACGTCACCGATCACGCAAAGACCACCTTGCGAAATTCAGGCATTAAAAACGGCATCGTCGTCGTGTATTCTCACCACACCACCTGCAGCGTGATCATTGATGAGTCCGCCTTCGATCTAACAATGAACGGCCTCGAAACATTACAGGCGGATTTTGTAGAGGTTTTTGAAAAGATCATCCCCACCTTCCGCAAAGAAGGAATGTACCAACATCCCGGACCTAAAGCCCTCAAATTTGGCGCAGAGCATGATGAAAACGCCAGAGAATGCCATAATACCGACGCGCACCTACGCTCGTCCATTTTAGGAAGAAGCGAGACAGTTGTGGTGATCGATGGCAAGATGGATATGGGAGAATTTGGAAATATCTATTTTATTGATTTCGATCAGACCAGGGCTCGTAAGCGCACTGTCCAGATTCAAGTTATTGGTGAATAGGGGAGTGTAGCGGTTAGGTTCGACGCTACCGGTTCATCGAGAACTTCGCGGGAACCGGCATGGATACGTCAGTACATAGTTGGAGACAGCTAAACGGATTATTTCTTTTCCCGTCGTTTGTTCTGCAAAAATTCGAGTTCCTTTTGTTCTTTCTGCTGTTGTTTGCGCTTTTCTTCAAGCAATTGTTCCAATTGTTTTTGAACGATAGCTCTTTCTTTTCTTTGTTGTTCCTGCGTTTCTTCAATTTTCTGTCGTTCTACCTTTTGTGGTTCAAGATCCTTATTTTGTTCTTTTTCAAGGGTGTTTTGTTCTTGCTGTTTTACTAAACGATCCTTTTCTAAGGTTGCGTTCTGGTCAATTTTGTTGTCATTCATAGGTTTTCCTTTAGGTAATTACGTACTGAACAGTTGCTTGATAATAGCTCTATATTCATTCTACACCTTGAATGTGTTTAATACCTTTACCCTCCAATATAGAGAAGGCTTGTACGCTATTGGTGGATAGTATTTGCCAACTTGTGGACCTATTCCGTAGGTAAAAATAGCTGTCTGGGTGGTCTTTTTCGATGCCGACCTCGAGTAAAATTGAATTACGTATTTCCCCATCACAAGATTAATATTCTTTCGGCACACTTCTCTGCCAGGACGGACCTTAGCACATGAAATTTATCAATGTTCGGATGATCGATGGTACTGGTTCGCTCCCAAAGGAGAACGTTACACTTCAATTCGACCATCGCTTTATCCAACCAACCGATGATGAACCGGTCGTCATGGATATGGCCGGGAAAACCATCATCCCAGGGATGATCAATGCTCATGTGCATGTTACCTTCGACGAAGTAGCGACCGACCCCTTCAAGCACGTCAAAGAAGAATCCGCGGCTGGAATGGCGATTCGCACGGCAGCCCGCGTAAAGCGCATGCTCGAGGCCGGCATCACCTGCGCTCGTGATCTGGGCGGTATCAATTACATCGAGCTCGCAGTGCGCGATATGATCAAAACCGGTGAGATCAGCGGACCTCGCTTGTACTGTGCCGGCAAGCAGATCATGATGACCGGCGGGCAAGGTTGGCCGGTAGGGCGAGAAAGCGATGGCGCGGATGAGGTTCGCAAAGCGGCTCGCGAACAGATCAAAGCCGGAGCGGATATCGTAAAGCTTATGGCAACCGGAGGTATTCTAACCCTTGGGGTGGACCCAGGTTCTTCGCAGCTTGAAGAGAATGAAATGCGCGCCGGCGTGGAAGAAGCCAAAAAGGCAAATCGCAAAGCGGTAGCCCACGCCCAAGGTACAGCCGGTGTCAAGGCTGCCATCCGTGCTGGCGTTGATACGGTGGAACACGGTATTTTCCTCGATGATGAAGCGATCCAAATGATGATCGATAACAAAGTAGTATTTGTACCAACGCTAACCCCGCCGTATCGTATCACCGAGGTCGGCTTAAAAGGAGGGATGCAGCCTTGGGTAATGGAAAAGATGGACAAAGTAAACAAGTCCAACGTTATAAGCTTTCAACGCGCCTACCAGGCAGGGGTGATCATCGCGGCTGGCAACGATGGTGGGACACCCAAAAACCCACACCATGACATGTTGACAGAACTAAGATTGATGGTCGAGTTTGGTGTGCCGGTCGTTGAGGCGATCAGAGCAGGCACCTGGGGTTCCGCCCGTGCCATCGGTATCGAAAATGAAACCGGAACGATTGAAATTGGCAAATGGGCTGATCTGGTTGTTCTGGATGGCGACCCAATGACGGATATTTACGCGGTTGGCCGAGTCGAAATGGTAGTACAAGGTGGAAAAATTGTCTACCAGAAAAATGATTAGCGTTGCTTAGCGACGTTAGGAACAAATAACATCCCATCCAATGATAGATCTGGTAGGTAGCTAGAGAAGAGCTAGAACGACAAAAAATGGAATGAGTAAGCCGAGTACGATTGTAAAACATCCAAAGGTGGTGCGGTTGTAGATCCTGTTGTAAAGCGCTTTCTTTGGATCGGTGATCCAGCCATACCCCCTCGGGGCCTTTAGCCCAAGGTTGTGCCTTACGATCCGTTTTACGGATGTTCTGGCAGCGATCCTTTTTTTGATTGATGGTATTCTCAGTCCAAACTTCATTTTCCCTCCATAAGTACGTTCTTCCCTGCCCAGTAGAATGCGAATTCATCACAAACAGCAGCTCCCCTGCGCCATCCGCTTAAACAATACATAAGGTACTAAACCCTCGTTCTCCAGCAGCAACATCAGACCCACCCGCATTGGGAGGCTGCCAATAAAGAGAAATCCTAATATAGGAAAGGGATAAAAAGCTTTGTTCTTTTCTTGTACTCCGCAAACCCCGGGTAGCGCGAGAGCGAGCGGTCTTTTTTACGCATATTTGGCATCCAGATAACCAGCATAAAGAGCACAATGACCAGTATTGGAAACCAGTGCATAGCCAACATGCTAAACCCGAGGTAGATCAATAATTCGCCAAAATAATTAATATTACGGGTTTTGCTCATCAGCCCATCGGTGATCAATTCCCCTGGTTTGTTTCTTAACCCCATAAATTTTTGCATATCGGCGGTAAAGTGTAGGAACACCCCTAGAACATACATCGAGGTAGATAACCCCATCAACCAAGCTGGTGCATGATAATTAGTAGAAGTGATGATATACGGAGTGACCCAATACAAGCTAAGCCCAGCCCAAATATAGAGCCCATACCATATACTACAACCGGGTTCCCATTGCTTGTCAGGAAATAGCTGGCCTTTTAGAACCCATAACCATCCATAGGTACCGTGCAGCGCTAGGTATAGCCAAGCAGTAGGGTTCTGCCATTGGTTGAACCAAGTCATCATAAGCAGAACAGCCAAAAACGTTACGCCTTTGTGGCTATTGATGAAGTGTTTTTGTTTCATTCGGTATACTCACCTTGATAGGAATGGTTTAGGTTTGACTTATTTTTTTTTGACTTTAATTGCGAATTTGGCTAAGGGACGAGTGCAATTTTCGGATAGTTCTTGTAATAAATGTGTCAGCACCTGTCCAATTCGTGTACGCAACCGCAAATTGGATAACTGAAATAAAGCTCCCTACTAAAATGAAAGCAACTTGGTATACCACCCCTTCGTACAGCGCGATAACGCCAGATGTCGCAACGAGGATGATCGCGACGATAAATATCAACCAAACCGTTCCTTTCATGCCAAACCGAAGCATCAACCTTCGGGCAATCGGGTTGGTTTCCATCATCGGATCTCGCAGCAATCGAAGGGTGGACAGTACATCCAGTAATTTGGTAATGATCAAGAATCCAATCACGAAAAAGACAACGGTGGTCATCAAGAACTCCTGCCTTATAGACTCAAATTCAAAAAGAAAATTTGCTAAAAAAATGAATAACTTGTCAAAGAACAGAGAGTACCGTGCGATTCATTTTATAAATTATTTTCTGATCCCTAAGTTCAAAAAAAGAAATACATCCCATTCGATTATTTTCCGAAGGATCGGATGTATTTCTTATTGGTTTACAGCCCCTTGGTACGTCCAGCATTTGGTAGATTTGAAGGGTCCGTCAACCACCTCAACCTGCGACGGGTACAGGTTCGTGCCGCCTTTATTGATCACCCGCACCTGCGTACCTTGGGCAAGTTGAACAGTTGTAGGATCTTCCACCAAGATGGCGATGGTTACCAAATTTTGAGAATCTACCGACCGATCAAAGAGCCAAAAATTATCCTCGGTCGCGAAACAATATGTGCCTTCGTCGGTCCAATCTACCTTTGTAATAGGAGCGCAAGAGCTGATGATAAGCGCGAATAAGATGCTAACCATGAATAGGACAATTTTATTTTTCAAAGACCCTCCGAAATAGTCGAAATTGGATATTTTATCATTTCGATACCATCATACCTTAAATTGGTCTTACCGCTATTGCTAGTCAAACCCGCTGTTTGGTTCTCGGGCTAACAAACCCAAAAAGCTGGAATTCGAGAGTAGGCAAGGGTTTAGTACCAAAGTGTGCAGTTATGGGTTGACAATCGGTAAACCCTCAGCCCCCCAAAAAAAACTCCTCACCTACCTCGCAGTTGATTGTGATTTGTAAATCGGTAGACCCGATGAACCGCCGAATGTCTGAAGAACCATCCATGTTTGTCTGAATTATGTGCCAAACAACGGCTTAGAAAATAGTCGAATGTTTGATCATCGTTATTTCATGATCTGAAAGAACATAGGGCTAAAATATGGAATGAGCCAAATGAACCACACAGCAACGCTAAACTTATGAAAATTACGAATCCCTGCTTGGTCTTTTCGAACCAATACAAGGGTTGCCCAAGCGGCGTGCAGCACCATTAATAAAATGGCGATCAATCCAGATACCCCATGAACGTCGGAGGTAAGCCCACCAGTATATTCCAACATCAAACCGGTTCCCCAAGTATCAAAAATTAATCCTAGAAAAAAGAAAACCACATGCCAAGGTTTAAGTTGGTTCGAAATGCGCTCACTCCAAACACCAATTGTGTAAAAAATGAGTGCGGCGGAAATAATGATCGAGGCGGTAGGGTCCAAAGAGGGGCTCCTTCAAAACAATATGTAATTAGAATGCTTCATTATAATTGGTCTGTGTTCCAACGAACCTAATGATCATCAAAAAAAGTCTAGTCATTCAATGAGAATTGTTGTAAATTTAATAAAACAAAATGGATTTCCCTGAAATGTAACGTAGCCGGGCAACCTATAGAGGAGATGGATGAATTCGATCACAGTTATTGGAAGTT
Organism: uncultured Anaerolineae bacterium; assembly: GCA_903882765.1. Taxonomy (GTDB): domain Bacteria; phylum Chloroflexota; class Anaerolineae; order Anaerolineales; family Villigracilaceae; genus UBA5195. Next base: position 1,543 of record CAIRYE010000380.1, on the reverse strand, counting down.
TGAACATTGATATTGTCGTTCGTTCCGCAAGGGTACCGAACACCGGAGAAACAATTGCTGGAACCGAATTGCATATCATCCCCGGAGGCAAAGGCGCAAACCAGGCTGTCGCGGCCAGTAAAGCAGGTGCGCCCACAAGAATGATAGGCTGTATCGGAAATGATGCCTTTGGGCAAGAGCTTACCCGATCTCTTTCGTTAGCTGGCGTCAATAGTGAAGGTGTGTCCATCCTTCAAGGGGTTACTACAGGAACGGCAACCATCCTCCTAGAAGAAACCGGTGAGAATCGCATCATCATTGTGCCGGGGGCAAATGGCCAAGTAACTCCCCAACAGATCGATGCTCTTTGGAGTTCGGTTGTTGAATCCAAAATGATCTTGCTGCAAATGGAAATACCTCTCGAGACCATTGCCTACATCATCAAGAAAGCCTCGGCCAATAAAATCCCAGTATTGCTAAATACAGCCCCCATCTACCCCCTGCCGGAGGACTTGTACCCGCTCATCCATACCTTGGTGGCAAACGAAACAGAAGCCGCGCTCCTATCTGGCCGATCAGTAACCGATCAGGCAACTGCCCTAGCAGCCGCAAAATCGATCTGCGCTAAAGGAGTCAATACTTGTATCATAACGCTCGGTGCCCAAGGGGCAATCCTCTATAACCAAACAGGTTCTCTCTTTCAACCTTCCTTTAAAGTGAAAGTGGTCGATACCACAGCCGCGGGGGATACCTTTGTTGGTGTATACGCCGCATGCGTGCTTGCGGGAAGAACAACCGCTGAATCGATGAAGTTCGCCAGTGCCGCCGCGGCGATCGCGGTTACCCGTTTAGGCGCGCAAACCTCAATGCCAGCTTGGCAAGAAGTTCTTCAATTTCTGGGATCGGTAGGGGATTGATCACTTCCGCCATCGTTGGCAGCCGTCGACCCACCCAGATTGCGCAGATCGTTCCAAGCGGCGATTGGGTGTTGGACCAGCGGATCGTAGACGAGATCGAATTCATTTTATAATGGAAGTCATCGATGAGGGTAGGGAATTTTCCTGCCCTCTTTTTTATTTTAATCACCCTCAATGCTGGTATCATAGATAGAAAACATTCATAGGAGCCTACAATGGACCCAAAAGCCGGCGCGCAGATCAGTAAAAGAGCCTTTTTACAATCCCTCATCATCCTCTTCATTCTTATGATTCTTGCTGGCGTCCTCACCAGGGTCATCCCTGCCGGTGAGTACACACAGGTCATGAAAGATGGCCGTTTAACCATCGATCCAGCCTCATACAAAGTGATTGAATCTCCATCTTACCCCGTTTGGCGTTGGTTCCTTGCCCCCTTCGAAGTTCTCGGCAGTGAAACAGGCTTAAATGTTATCGTTATCATCATCGTATTGTTCTTTGCTGGTGGTTCTTTTGCCGTTCTTGATAAAACAGGTACCCTAAAAGCATTCATCGGTCGCGTGGTCAAACGTTTTCGAAACCAAAAATATCTTTTACTTTGGATGGTTTGTCTTGCGTTCATGTTCCTTGGTTCAACGCTTGGCACTTTT
>CAIRYE010000379.1 GCA_903882765.1 uncultured Anaerolineae bacterium | reverse complement strand
GTGACAGCAGAGCGGGTGGCGATCAACCACTTCGAAAACACGTCCAGTGCATCCCATTCAGCCTTGTCATCCATTTTGATCAATTCCCAGGATGCTTTTTTCCACATTCCAAAATTAATTTTCATACTTCGCCTTCGGTTTTGTGATAATATGTACAATCGAAAATATTATACTTTAATTAGAAAATTTAACTGTATGATTTTTATTAATAACCGTTTCGCAGCACTCCCCACCACGCCAAAAAAACCTTCAAGCCTTTCGCAATCGAATGAATTAAACCGCTAAGTACTCCCAACCCCGATCATTCCCCAGTCATGATAAAGAGCGGTTTCATTTCAAAATTCTCATAGATCGGGCGGTAGCGCTCGATATCATAAAAATGATTTACATCTACCAATTTCTTTGAGGCAGTTACTACATCCAGCGGCATATTATCGTAGCGGCCATTCTTCAACACAACCAAGCGGCCATGAACACCTTTTAGAACCAGATCCAAGGCAAGGTTACCAAACGCCATTGGGACGATCGAATCGATTGCGTCGGGGTCTCCACCGCGGACCATATAACCCAATTTTTGCGTCAAAATATCAACTGTTTGTCCTTTGTTGAACTTGGGAGATTGGTTCTTTAATTCGGCAGATACAAGGTCGCCGATACCTCCAAGTTTCGCGTGACCATAAGCATCGGTCATACTGTTTTCGAAGATCATATCGCCACCTTCGAAGGTAGCGCCTTCAGATACCAACACGACAGAGTAGCGGCTTGGGTTGCGGCTGCGGTCAGCGCTGAGCAGCTCAGCGAGATGTTCGATGTTAAATTTGTACTCGGGTATGACGCAACGGTGCGCCGCGCCTGCCATCGTTGGCAGGATCGCTGTAAAGCCCGCATAGCGGCCAAATACTTCCAGCACCAAAAATCGTTCATGTGAGCCAGCCGTTGTACGTAAGGAATTGGTAAGCGCGATCGTTCGGGTAATGCATGTGCTAAACCCGATGCAATAATCCGTACCCGGGACATCATTGTCCATCGTTTTGGGAATGGCGACAACCTTCACGCCTTCTTTGTACAACCTCACGCCATAACTTAAGGTATCATCACCGCCAATTGGGATAAGTGTATCAATTCCAAGGTAATCCAAGTTTTTTAGTACTTCAGGCGTCAAATCGTTCCGCTCAGCGGAATAGGCTGACCTGAGATGTTCCGGCACATCATTTTTCTTTATCTTACTAGGGTTGGTGCGCGAAGTGTGAATAAAGGTACCACCTGTTCGGCCGGCTTTATTTACTACTTCTTCAGTTAATTCTTGAAAATTATTGGAATTATCCGCGTTCTTATCGCGTAGGATGTCGGTTAATCCCGCCCACCCCCGACGAATACCAATTACTTTGTAACCCTCCCTAATCGCCCTTATCGTGACCGCGCGAATGGCGGGGTTCAATCCAGGTACATCTCCACCCCCTGTTAAAATACCGATCACTCCAGCAGAAGCAGTTTTCATAACGACCTCCCGAGGTGCTGTATTAATAACATTATACAAGAATTGGTCAGGTAAGTCCGGCTATTTTATAAAGAATGATTCCCGCGGCGACCGAAATATTGAGAGAACTGTTATGACCCTGCATAGGAATGGAGAGAAGTTCATCACAAGCGGAGATCTGGTTAGGATCTAGCCCTTTTTGCTCGGAACCAAATAGAACGATGTTTTTCTTGTCTTGAATTGTGTACTTCAACATATTTTTCCCCTTCGCGGATGTACCAATCAATGAGTATCCATATTCTTCCTTCCAAGCTACCATTTCAGCGAAAGATACGGATACTGTTGGATTCCAAAAATATGCTCCCATGCTGGCACGTATCAGCGTTGGGTGAAATGGATCAACACCGCCATCTATTAAGAGAAGCCCACCGCCGCCAATCGAATCTAGGGTGCGCATTAGCGAACCTACGTTGCCGGGATCTTGCGGGGTGACCATGGCAGCGACGAGTTTTTGGGTTTTGAGATCCTTTAACCTAGTTATTTTTTTATGAACACTAGCGACCATTCCGATAGTGTTCTCTTTTTCAGCAATGCTTTCAAACACTTCACGGGTAACGGAATAACAATGGACTTGTTTTTTCAGCATCGCATCGATCAAATCTCTGCCATATACGCTGCTAAGGTGATCAGGATCATAAAAAACAGAGTCGAACTCCCACCCTGCCTCAAACGCCGCGCCGACATGGTGGATACCTTCTGTTAGAAAAAGGCCTTGTTCATCGCGAAATTTCTTGGTTCGCAGAGATCTGACCAACTTTATTTTTGGATTCGCGGTTGATGTGATATTTTCCATTAATTGGCTTATTTCTCGTCGGTGAATACTTTCAACTTTTCCCACGGGGTTAGCTTGGTTCCATCCGCGATGAGGGCTTTAAGTTCATAGATCTCATCACGGAAGGATGCTGCCTTTTCAAACTCAAGGTTTTTGGCGGCTTCTTTCATTGATCGTTCCATTTCAACGACCATATGCTCCAGTTCCTTCATATCACTTCCCGCTTTTTGCTTGGAAGTTTTGTACTTTCCCTTTTCTTCACCAACACTCATCAAGTTCTCGCGAGCCTCTACCGAAAGGGAATCGGTGATGTCGCGGATCGCCTTGGTTATGCTGATAGGGACAATGCCATGCTCTTTGTTGTAAGCGGTCTGTTTTTCGCGCCGGCGATTGGTTTCGTCGAGGGCAAATTTCATCGAATCAGTGATGCGGTCGGCATACATGATCACGCGACCGTTTGCGTTTCGGGCCGCACGGCCAATGGTTTGTACGAGTGAAGTACTGGACCGCAAGAAACCTTCTTTATCAGCGTCGAGAATAGCTACCAAGGAAACTTCGGGAAGATCGAGCCCTTCGCGCAACAGATTTATGCCAACGATCACATCATGCACCCCTAACCTCAGGTCGCGCAAGATGGCGATACGCTCGAGGGTTTCGACCTCACTATGAAGGTAATGGACTTTTATACCCAATTCTTTCAAGTAATCAGAAAGATCTTCTGACATTCTTTTTGTTAAAGTCGTAACCAATACCCGCTCTTTTTTCGCGGTGCGCAGATTGATCTCGCCTACCAGGTCATCGACTTGGCCTTTGGTAGGCCGAACTTCTACTTCTGGGTCTACCAAGCCGGTGGGGCGAATCACCTGATCGGCGATCTGCTCGGCATGACCGAGCTCGTATGGGCCGGGGGTGGCTGAGGTGTAGATGGTTTGGCCCATGATCTGTTCAAATTCAGTAAATTTTAAGGGTCTATTATCCATAGCGCTCGGCAAACGGAAACCATAATCCACCAAGGTAGTTTTGCGAGCCTGATCGCCATTGAACATGCCACGAATTTGTGGGACAGTCATATGGCTTTCGTCGAGGATCAATAGATAATCAGATGGTAGAAAATCGATCAAGGTCCAAGGAGCGGTTCCGGGGGAACGCTGATCAAGATGGCGTGAGTAGTTTTCAATACCACTGCAATAGCCTACTTCCTTTAACATTTCCAGGTCGTAACGGGCTCGTTGCTCGATCCTTTGGGCCTCAATAAACCGATTCTCTTTTTTAAAATATTCAACTCGAGTGGCGAGTTCTGTTTCAATATCATTGATGGCTGCTTTAAGTTTTTCATCCTGGGTAAGATAATGCTTTGCAGGATAAATACTGATCTCATCCGGTTCGTTGAATACTTCGCCGGTAAGTGGGCTGAAATCATAGATCTCTTCCACCTCATCGCCAAAGAAACTTACTTTGTAGCCACGCTTTTCCTGATAAGCCGGTATGATCTCGAGCGTATCGCCGCGAACGCGGAAAGTGCCGGGTTTCAGGTCGATATCGTTACGCTGGTATTGGCTTTCAATTAATTGCCGCAGCAAAGCGTTTCGGCGGTATATCTCGCCCCTTTTGATAGTAACCGAACCCTTTAGGAACTCCTCCGGGCTACCCAAACCATAAATACATGATACCGAAGCAATAATGATCACATCTTTGCGGGAGACAAGTGATGTTGTCGCCGCCAATCGTAATCGTTCGATCTCTTCGTTGATCTCGGTTTCCTTTTCAATGAACAAGTCATTGCGGGGAACATACGCCTCGGGTTGGTAGTAATCGTAATAAGAAACAAAATACTCTACCGCGTTTTCAGGGAAAAAGTCCTTGAATTCGGAATAGAGTTGAGCTGCTAAGGTTTTGTTATGCGCCATAATGAGCGCAGGGCGCTGTACTTGCTGAATAATGGACGCGATGGTAAAGGTCTTTCCAGTTCCGGTAGCCCCCAACAACACCTGATGTTTTAACCCACGACCAAGACCCTCGACCAATTTTTTGATCGCGTCGGGTTGATCGCCGGTAGGAACAAAAGGTGCTTGTAGTTTAAAATCCATACTTAGTGACTGCTCTTTGCTTTCTTTGACTTTTCTTCTACTTTTTCAACATATAACCAGCCCATCGATTTAGCGATCCAACCCACAACCACTAACGCGACAAAGATTCCGAAAAATGTCCATACATAAGGTGCGTACAATAAAGTCGCTTCGCCGCCTTCATTTAATAACATCGAATATTGCATAGTGAACTCCTGATAAGTAATTTTTTAATTCAATCTTTTAATAATTGTAATTTATAATCTCTTAGACGTTCTATCTTTTTTGGACGAAACGGCCAACTATGAAAATAACCCAGGCAATTGCCATAACCAAATTGATGGAAACACTCCCGGAATATTTTACCGCGAGTGATAAAGCCTTCGTGCAAAAAGCTTATGACCTCGCCGCGGAAGCTCATACAGATCAAAAAAGGCAATCCGGGGAACCATATATCAACCATTGCGTAGCAGTCGCCCAGATCCTAACCGATCTGCACATGCCGGCGGAAGTTATTGCGGCAGGGTTGCTGCACGATACTGTCGAAGATACCGGTATTTCCTTAAAACTACTTAAAGAAGAATTTGGTGATATCGTTGCTAATCTGGTTGATGGCGTAACCAAACTCGATAGCTTACCGCGTGTATCACGCAAGGATTACGATGAAAATGGAGAAATTCCACCCTCGGAAGAGCAGATCAGAACACGCAAAAAACAACTCGCGAT
>CAIRYE010000378.1 GCA_903882765.1 uncultured Anaerolineae bacterium | reverse complement strand
GCCAGCTTACTAAAGGTTCGTAAAATGACCAGATTTTCTCGTTGGGGAACCTGTGATATCAGGCTTGCTTTTTTTCCAAGGTTCTCAGGGTCAGCAAATTCGATGTAGGCCTCATCTAGCACAACCAGGATCGGAAACTCGAGAATTTTTTCAATTTCTTCTTGTTGAAGGAGAGATCCATCGGGGTTGTTGGGTGAAGTAAGGAAGATCAGTTTTGGTTTGAACTGTTCAATTGCTTCGACAATAGCGGGTAGGTTGATCTTGAACGCCTCATCTCGCGGGAGTTCGATCACTCTCGCTCCGTTGAGGTCACCATCAAAACTGTACATTCCAAATGTTGGCGGGCAATTGAGGATCACATCCCCTACTTCTAGGGTTACCCGCATTATTAGGTCGATCAATTCATCCGCGCCAGCGCTTGGGAGAATATTCTCGAAGGGCGCGCCACAAAAGGGCACCAGCGCTTTTCGCAATCGCCTGTTCTCGGGATCAGGATATATATGCCCGAACTGTAAATTAGCTAAGGTTTTTCGGATGTTGGGGGACATGCCGTAAGGGTTCTCGTTAGCATCCAGTTTGATGATCTGCTCTGGTGTTTTACCGATCCGTTCTGAAAGGACATCAAACGGCTCGATGGGGGTGTAAGCGGGGAGATCCCGGATGCGTGCGGGAATGCTGATAGGAGGTGCCATTTACTTGTTCTTGATCCTAAGATCCGCTGAGCGGGCATGAGCTTCTAAGCCTTCGGCGCGGGCAATAATGGCGGCTTTTGGGGCAATTTCTGCCGTAGTTTTTTGATCTAACGCAATGAGGCTGACGATATGCACAAAATCCCAAACATTGACAGGGGAGGCGAATCTAGCGGAACCGCCGGTAGGCATAACATGGCTTGGCCCGGCAATGTAATCGCCAAGCATTTCAAAACTTTGTTCGCCCATAAAAATTCCGCCGGCGTTCTTTACCTTTTCGCTCAATGACCAAGGATCTTTTACCGCTAGGCAGAGATGCTCGGGGGCATAGGCATTGTTGATGTCGATCGCTTCGTCAAGGTCGGTAGTGATGATGATGCCGCTTTGGTTAGCCAGTGATTGATCAAGAATGCTTTTGCGCGGCAGTGTTATTGTTTGTTTTTCAACTTCAACCTGGACTTGGAGCGCCAGTTCTTTAGATGGTGTTAATAGGATCGCGGAAGCCAATACATCGTGCTCGGCTTGGGCTAATAGATCGGCGGCTACCCAATCGGGTTTGGCGTTTTCATCCGCAATGATCATGGTTTCGGTTGGGCCAGCCAACCCATCGATTCCGACGATGCCGAAGACTTGGCGTTTCGCTAGGGTAACGAAAAGGTTCCCTGGTCCAAAGATCTTATCTACCGGTTTGATGGTTTCAGTTCCAAATGCCAAAGCCCCAATAGCTTGCGCCCCGCCAATGGCATACACCTCGGTGATGCCAATGACAGCGCAAGCCGCCAATATGATCTTGGGAATGTAAGGGTATATCTTCGAACCGCTAGCATCTTTGGGGCTAACGCGTGCTGGGGGTGTAACGATCACGATCTCTTTTACCCCAGCCACTTGGGCGGGTACGGCGGACATCAAAACAGACGATGGTAAGGGCGCGGTACCACCTGGAACGTAAACACCAACTCGCTGATGAGGGCGTATGAACTGTCCAAGGGTGCCGCCCAAATCGTTGGTAAACCATGAATGAGTAGGTTGCTTTTCATAAAAACTTCGTACGCGTTCCGCGGCAACTTTG
>CAIRYE010000377.1 GCA_903882765.1 uncultured Anaerolineae bacterium | reverse complement strand
TCCATACCGTATTGTTGAATGGTGTAGCCCTTTAATTGGCCATTGCCAACAAAAGCCCAACGAGCCAATCGTTCGGATGCGATTCGATCACGCTCCGTCGTTGTTGGGGATGTGAGGATCAACGTATCCGCCAACAGCCCGCCCAACAACAAACCAGCAATTTGCGCCGGCATAGAGTAACCAGCGTCGCTGGTTAGCTCAGAAACCAAGGTGCTGGTAGAGCCCACGGTATCCACTGTCATTTTGATGGGGGTATGAGTGTTGGGGTTGCCTAGCCGGTGATGATCTAGTATCTCAAGCAATTGTGCTTCATCCAGCGCGGCAATGGATTGACGCGGTTCATTGTGGTCAACCATGACGATCTTTAAACGCGGTGGGTTCAATACTTCGCGTTGGTGGCAAACCCCTTTGTAATGGCCGGACTCATCAATAATGAAGAAATCGTTGTGCTCTTCGCGCAAGATCTTGTTCAATGAATCGCGGATATGAGCTCCGTAAATAAACTTCGGAATATTTGTATCAGCAACTTCTTTGCATGGCGCAGACATAATATCTGAGATCCTTCGGTCACTTAGATCGAGGCGTGGCCCAATGATCTGTCGGAAAAAATTGAATAAGCTAAAGCCATCGATCATGCCAAAGGGAATACCATCCTCCGAAATGATCGGTGCAATACCACCAGTGCGGCTTGCCAGAGCCCATGCGTCGGCAAGCGGCGCATCCGGTAGAACTGTATCTAGCAATCGTGTTACTGATTCAAAACGTGGAGAGGCATCTGTAAGCAATAGTGGTGGATCGAGCTCCAATTTTTTGAGGATCCATGAAGTTTGGGCGTTGGTTGGCCCCACCCGCGAGGCTATCGCGTTTACTCCATCTCGTTGGCGTAATAACCAGGCATATCCCATCGCTGACGCGATGGAATCAGTATCAGGATTGACGTGTCCGGTTACAAAAATTGGTTCGTTTGATGCTGTCATTAATCCATCTCTCTACTTGGTTTTGTTAATTTCTGTCCAAACCTTTTCAGGGGTAATGGGTAATGTGTCGATGTTTATTCCGACGGCATTGAGAATGGCGTTGCCAACGGCTGGCGCTACACCATCCATTGGGATTTCGGCTACGGCTTTAGCGCCAAACGGGTGGCTTGGTTCGTTTGTTTCCACAAAAATGGTAGTAAGTTGAGGGATCTCTGTGGAGGAGAAAATATGGTAATCCAAGAAATCGCGTTCCAAGGCAACGCCTTTTTTATCGTAGGTCATTTCTTCACAAACGGCATAACCGAGAGCTTGGATCATACCCCCTTCGATCTGCCCAGAGGCAGTCTGAGGATTCATGATCTGCCCTGAATCTACAACCATTACCAACTTATCCACCACAACAGCGCCGGTTTGGGTATCGACAGTTACCTCAGCAAATTGGGCGGCAAATGGCGGGGGTGAAGATGGTGATACATGGGAACCAGTACCTATGATTTGCATCTGTTCATTGTGATGCAAGGTGTCGAGAGCGATTTCAGCTAGTGTTATGGAATTGCCATCAGGCGCTGTGGCTTTTTGATCTTTTAATAGGATCTTGTCGGAAGAATAGACACCATTAGCGTTGCGCGTAGCTAACATTTTCGCGGCTCGGGTCTTGATCTGTTCTGCCGCAACCGAAGCAGCTTTTGTTACTGCCGCGCCAGATACGAAAGTGGTCGAAGAGGCATAAGCGCCTTTATCGAATGGCGTAAAGTCGGTGTCGGAAGAGTAGACGATAATATCATCGGTATGAACCCCAAGCACTTCAGCCGCCATCTGAGCGAGGATGGTATCGGATCCCGTTCCAAGATCAGTAGCTCCGATCTGTAGGTTAAACGAACCATCATCATTCATTTTGATGGACGCTCCGCCCATATCGAGGTAAGGAATGGCAGTACCTTGCATAACTAAGGCAACGCCAATGCCTCTCTTTTTATTCGGTAATCCGGTTGAATTGATCCAAGCGGCGTTATTGAATTTATTGGACCAATCTACAGTCTTTTTGCCTTCGTTGACGCATTTTTCGAGACCAACCGTATTGATGATCTCTGGCCTTGGTTCGCGGCCTTCATTCCAAGCAGTGCTAAACGGGTGGTATTCGCCTTGGCGTATGCAATTCTTAAGTCGGAAATCGATAGGATCCATATTTAACGCCTTGGCGATCTTTTCCATATGTCGGTCGAGTGGCCAATATCCTTGAGGTACACCATAGCCACGGAAAGCGCCAGCTGGGGGAGTATTTGTATAAACCACATCCGCGTAGAACCGGATGTTGGGGTTTTTGCGGTACTGATCATCGCCAACATAAAGGGCCAGCGATTTGTGGCCGGTATTGCCTGTAACGGTTAGCGCATGAGAGCCATAAGCACCAGTATCTGAGAGGGCATACATCTCATTCGCGGTGATGGTTCCGTCCATTTTCACACCGGTTTTCATTTTGACCTTCATCGGGTGTCTGGAGCGGGAAGCGATGAATTCATCTTCGCGTGAATATTCGTAGAAAACAGGTCGTTTTGTGGCGATCGTAAGATGTGCCGCCGCGTCTTCGATCATGATCTCTTGTTTGCCGCCAAAGCCGCCACCAACGCGGGGCTTGATAACACGAATCCGCTTGATTGGTAAGCCTAGTACTGGGGCAAGCACACGCCGAACGTGGAATGGAACTTGGGTGGATGTTTTTATAACCAAACGATCATCTTCATCCCAATAAGTGAGGCAAACATGGGGTTCGATGTGGGCTTGCTGCACCTTTGAAACGGTGTATTCAAATTCAAAGATCTTATCAGCTTCTTTAAACCCTTTTTCCACATCGCCAATATCAATCCTGATCTCGGCGGCGAGGTTATGTTTTGGGTTTGAATCGGCGAAATTAACAAATTCAGGTTCATCATGGATCTGGACTGCGCCTGCTTTCATTGAGTCGGACATATCAATGATGGCGGGAAGGACCTCGTACTCAACCTCGATCAGTTTAACCGCTTGTTCCGCAATTGCCGCTGTGGTAGCGCCAATGATCGCTACGCGATCGCCAACAAAACGCACCTTATTATCGAGCGAGAAGGTATCCAATGGGCCAGGGATAGGATCGGATTGGCCAGCTGTAGAGTAAACAACTCGCGGAATATCTTGCCAGGTGAGAACAGCAACAACGCCTTCGAGGGCTTTTGCTTTGCTAGTATCGATCTTTTTGATCAGGGCGTGGGCGTGGGGGGAATGTAAAACACGGGCAAAGAGTGCGTCATCAGGAACAAAATCAGCGGCGAAGGAGGATTTGCCCTGCGCTAATTTAACAGCGTCAAGTTTCTTTTCTGATTTTCCCACCACCTGGTACTCATTTTTTATATCCGCGTCGATCATCTTTGGTAACGTGACGAAATAGTTATCAGCGCCATCTGCTAGGGATGTATTTTCTTTCATAATTTTGGCGGCGTTTAACACAGCCAAAACTGGTTTTTCGTATCCTGTACAACGGCATAGCACACCGGATAACGCCTCGCGAACTTCCGCTTCAGTGGGGATAGGATTTTTGTCAATTAGGGATTTTGCCGCTAAGATCTGAGCCGGGGTACAGTAACCACATTGGATCGCGCCGAATTCAATAAACGAACGTTGAAGGGGGTGCAACCCTAGAGTCTTTTTCCAGCCTTGGTCGGGGTTTTCTCCCAAACCTTCAATGGTTACAATTTTATGCCCTTCGGCTTGAGCGGCTAACATTAAATTCGAATTTATAGGTTTGCCATCAAGTAATACGGTATCAGAGCCGGTTAGGCTCTGTTCATCACCAAATTTGATCCCATAATATTTGTTCTGTCGCAACACCTTGAACAAAGTATCTGAAACATCACAAGGAAAAACGTGAGCGATACCATTGACAGTCAGGTTAATATTCATAATTTTTGATCCCTTATATCCGTTTTATAGAAGTTTTCGAAGCAAGACCGGTTGTTCTTTTATGGTGCTAATCGTATCAAACGAGTTGGCAGAACCTAAAATGACGGTTTCTGCGCTTGGTTTAACCATGTTTAATAATGCGCCAAATTTTTGGAAATCAGATGGTTTGACAGCGAATACATCGTCCCGAATTTTTTGGCGGGCTTCGGG
>CAIRYE010000376.1 GCA_903882765.1 uncultured Anaerolineae bacterium | reverse complement strand
GCATCGCCAAAAAATACGAAGCCGCTTTGCCTTACCAACAAACCAACGGCATGGTCGATGTGGATTATGTGATCACCACCCGTGAGCTTGCCAAAATGCTGAAAGAAGGCTCGGTAGACCTGCAGTATATGCCCGACGAAGGCTTTGATAACCCGCTTGGTGAAAGCACCGGCGCTGGCGTTATTTTTGGCACCACCGGCGGCGTGCTGGAGGCTGCGTTGCGTACCGTGTACGAACAAATGACCGGCCAAACGCTGGAAGATGTCAACTTCACCGCGGTACGCGGGTCGTCCGCCATCCGCGAGGCGTCCGTTGAGATCAATGGACGTGTGGTCAAGGTTGTGGCGCTCTCTGGTTTGGGCAACGCCCGCAAGGTGCTCGAAAAGATCGAAAAAGGGGAAGAGCATTACGATGTCATCGAGATCATGGCATGCCCAGGCGGGTGTGTTAATGGCGGCGGACAACCGTACTCGCGCAACAGACAAGAAACCATCGATCAGCGTATCCGCGGGCTCTACCAGATCGACCGCAACCAGCCCATCCGCAAATCCCACGAGAATCCCTCTATCCAGCAGTTGTACCAAGAGTTCCTCGGAGAGCCAGGCAGCCCGCTCTCTCACCAGCTGCTCCATGTAAATCTTACGGAAGAAACGGAATTAGCTTAGAAATTAAAAAATGCCACAGAAAATTTTTCTGTGGCATTTTTTCTATCAAGCATTCTATCTACTGCTACCCTTTCTATCATTGTAACCTTGTCAAATTCCGCGAACTCACTTCCTGATCGTTCAATACGTGATAACTCCTCCTTGACATATATCAATTAAATGCTAATATTGAACAAATGTAAATTACATTTGTTCAAGTGAGATTATGACAAAAAATACCTTGCGCGAAGAGCTCCGACAAATGATAGCGGTAGCAAATCTTTACTATAAAGATGGATGCGCCCAGCAAGAAATTGCGACCGCGATGGGAATATCTCGGCCCACAGTGTCACGTCTTCTTGCTCGAGCGCGTGAGGAAAGAATTGTCACCATTTCCATTGTTGATCCTTTTAATAACAATCAGGTTTTAGCTGATCAGCTTTGTTTGGAAACTGGCCTTACAGAAGCGGTCATTACCCCCGCGGTTCCAAATTCACCAGAATTAAATTTACGTCTTGTGGGAATATCTGCCGCAAGGTTCATAGAAAAAAATATCAAAGCCCAGGATATTGTTGGAATAGGTTGGGGAAGATCCTTATTTTCGGTAGCCCAATCGCTGGAACCGCAATTAACCAAGTCTGTCACTTTTGTTCCACTAAACGGTGGTTTGGGCCAAATTTCTCCTCACTTTCAGGTCAATGAGTTAATTAGAGTCTTTTCAAAATATTTCAACGGTAAATCGCACCAATTATTTTTACCAGCCATTGTTGAAGATAATGAAACAAAAAATATATTGATGGATTCAGCTGATAGCAAGACGATTACCGCTATTTGGGGACAACTCACAACTGCCCTTATTGGAATTGGAACAGTCGATTTTGAAACAGAGCTAAATATGCTTTTTGTTAATTATCTAAATATGGAGACCCGCCAAAGATTAATTGAAGCAAATGCCGTTGGCGACGTTTGTATGCAGTTTTATGATGAAAAAGGGAATTTCGTCCATGATGGTTTACGTGGAGTAATTGGGATTCCGCTGGAACAATTACTTAAAGTGCCTAATGTGATCGCGATTTCAAGCGGTGTAAACAAGGCTCAAGCGATCCTTAGCGCCATTAAAGGAAAAATAATCAAGACGTTGATAACGGATGACCTAACGGCTCAAGCCATACTCACTATTCTGAAAGAAGCGAAAAAATGACAAGTAAACAAATTCGATTAAACCGAATCCTCAAACAGGACGGGAAAACAGTTATTGCTGCCATGGATCATGGAATCGGCGGTATCACTCCTATGGCTCACCTCGAATTCCCTCGAACACTTCTACCCCAGCTAATAAAAAATGGGGCAGACGCGATCATCACCACACCAGGAATTGTCCGACTATCCCCTGATTTATTTGCCGGCGCAGGTTTGATCCTTCGCATTGACGGTGGACCAAGTTCTTTGACTGGCGATTGGGGAAAAATGGAAATTATTCGCACGGTAGAAGATGCTCTTAGGTTGGGCGCAGATGCTGTAATTATGATGGGCATTACAGGCACACCCGATGAGGCGCATAGTCTTGCGGTAATGGGGCAGATCGCTGCGCGGTGCGATGATTGGGGTATCCCGTTGGTGGCGGAAATGCTTCCCGGAGGTTTTACCGCCAAGGATGTGACCATTGAACAACTCATCATATCAGCTCGCCTTGGCGCTGAACTAGGCGCGGATATCGTTAAGATGCGTTACAAAGGACCGGCTGAATCATACCAAGCTGTTGCCAGCGCGTGTTATGTTCCTCTGGTTGTTCTCGGGGGTTCCAGACAATCTCCTGATGAATTAGTTCAAGAAGTGATGCAATCACAGATTGCTGGCGCGTGTGGGGTCGCGGTTGGCAGGAACCTTTGGCAGTCTGATGATCCCGGGCAGATCTTATCCCGAATTGTGAAAGCAGTCCATTCCTAATGATTCAGATTCAAACCATCGGCTTGATCGTTAATTCTCTGGCAGGTGCTGGCGCTAATATTAATTTAATGCTAGCACGTAAGGGAATT
>CAIRYE010000375.1 GCA_903882765.1 uncultured Anaerolineae bacterium | reverse complement strand
GGCCTCTATGTTGGGAATATGTTATCCCCTCTCATTGGCGGTCAAAACCAGCTTGGAACGTTTATCACTGACTGGGTAGGAATGTGGGGAAAGGAAGCGATGAAGATCGAATCAGCTTGCGCTTCAGGAAGCGCCGCTTTTAGGGCTGGGCTTATGGCGGTAGCCTCTGGCGAGCTTGAAAGCGCTCTCGTTGTTGGTGTCGAAAAAATGACCGACAAAGCCGGCAAAGATGTAACCGCAGCTCTCGCGACCGCAGCCGACGCAGATTACGAGGTAGAACAAGGTGTTTCCTTCGTAAGTCTCAATGCTTTGATCATGCGCCGATATATGCATGAATATGGCTGGAAACACGCCGATTTTGCCCCTTTTTCAATCAATTCTCACAACAACGCATGTTACAACAAATACGCCCGCCTGCAAGAGAAAATCACTTTGGATAAATTCGAGCGGTCGTCGATGATCGCGACGCCGATCAATCTGCTTGATGCCTCACCCATTGGTGATGGAGCGGCAGCTATGATCATTGTTCCTGCCGATAAAGTCCACCCGCAACCCGGGCGACCTAGAATTTTAGTGGCTGGATCTGGAGCTAACACTGATACGATCGCGGTACACAGTCGCAAAGACCCTCTTTTCCTTACAGCCGCCTACCTTTCGGCAAAAAAAGCCTACGAGATGGCAAGAATTACAAAAGACGAGATCGACCTTTTCGAATTACACGATGCTTTTTCCATTATGGCAGCCTTGTCACTTGAGGCTTGCGGTTTTGCTGAACGAGGAAGGGGCCCACAACTGGGGCTGGATAATGAGATCGCGATCAATGGAAAGATACCTGTCTGCACCCGTGGTGGTCTAAAGGCACGAGGGCACCCCGTTGGGGCAACTGGAATGTACCAGCTAGTGGAAGTTGTGCAACAATTGCGCGGAGATTGTGGAGAAACTCAGGTTGAAAACGCCAAGATCGGCATGGCACAAAATATCGGAGGTAGTGGGGCTTCGATCATTACACACATCCTGCGCGCGGAATATTAAACCTGCTGTTTTGAATCAAACCAATGAAATAAAAAAAACACCGGATTATTGAAAAAATAATCCGGTGTTTTTTTTTATTAGTTTATTAATTATGTTTAATTATTGGCCTTCAAAAAGGCTTCCAATGTCTCTGGGGTAACTATCTCGATGCCGATATCGGTCAATTTTGGTTGGTCAGTTGTTCCGGTGAGGTATGCGATCATCATATCGATCGCTTGGCTGGTCATCTGATAAGGCTTCTCCGAAGCAAATGCCTGAATACAACCCTCACGCATTAACTCCACCCCTTGGTGAACTGAACCAAAGCCGAATACTTTGATCAAGCCACATTTTTCTTTTGTTTTTAAAGCCGTTCCTACCTCAGCGGCGCTAGGGCCAGTAACGCTGAAGATGCCAACAAGGTCAGGATGGGATTCCAGAACAAAATCAGGAGTAATAGCCGCTACTGTTGCGTCCGCGGGAAGTATCGTCTCGATGGTTTCGACGATCTGGATGTCGGGAAACTCAGTGATCGCTTTTTTGAAACCATCTACACGTTGAACATCAACGATCGATTGGAAGGACCCATGAAAGATAGCGATATTTCCTTTGCCGCCAATGGATTCAGCAAATTTTTTGCCAAGTTCATAACCTGCCAAAGCGTTATCTGTACCAATATAAAATGCCCGACTACTGTTAGGAGCATCCGTATTAATTGTAAACACTGGGATTCCGGCGCTGGTAGCTTGATTAATTAGATCTGTTATTCCATCGGGATTGCTCGGAGCGACCACAATGGCAGCAGGTTTTCTAGTCAATGCATTGGCAAAGATAGTTTGTTGCGTTTCGGCATTTTCTGCCTCCGGCCCAAGAAATTCCGCTTTAATACCATACTCAAGCATTTTATCTTCTACCGCGCTTCGGCTTGCTTCCCAATAAGGGTCCTGTTGAGAGCGAATGACAAAAGCAACAAATTGCCCCTCGGGCAAAGCAGGGGTTACGGCGGTTGGGATAACGGTTGTCTCAGGCTGTGGTTCAACTACCGGAGCTTCGGTAGCCTCTGCGGGGCCACAAGCCGAGAGGATCATTGATAGCGCAAGTACTAGCGCGAGGAATGAATAGATTTTTTTCATACTTTCTCCTAAATCATTTTCAATTGTAGAAAATAACTTGTTTTCTTTTGTTATTAACTAAAGATTAATTCACGACGACTATTATAAACGGCTCTTTGGAAAAAATTGTCCGCAAAAGTGATGATTGTTAGCAATTTCACAATTGGGGTGCAAATGAAGACGAAATTTTGTCTTTCTATACCTCTGGAATTCCTCTTAGTTTTTGCCTGGTGGCATATACCATATACAATAATTTTGAATAGACCCTATCAAGCGGTGGGTGTGCTCTTTTTACCATTCCACCAAATCCACGTTTAAAACGGTATACCCCCCACAACCCATCGTGCCGTTTTTCAAAATCCCGTTCAAGGATTGATTCCTTCTCATCGGGAATACCCCACAGATCATAGGTCTTGCATCCCTTTTCTTTCGCCCACTGAATGGCTTTCCATTGTAATAGGTAAGCGGGCATTCGATTCCGTTCTCGATCTGACGAAGCCCCATAAAGATACCAACTTCGCAACCCAACGGCGAAAACCATCAAACTCGCTAAAGGCACTCCGTCATACTCAGCGACCAATAATGTCATCATATCCGCCGCACTTGCTAGCTGGAAGGCGGTTTTGTAATAACCAAGAGAATGAACTTCAAATCCATCCCTGCCCCCTGTTTCTTGCATCAGCTCAAAGAACTCATTCACATTACTACTTTCGCGCACTATGATCTCTTTTTTTTCCGCTAGACGAATGTTATACCTGCATTTTTGCTTCATCCTGCCAAGGATCTCATCCTCACCGCCAGTGATATCTACTTCGATCGTGCTTAAAGGTTGAATAGCGTGATTCGATTGCCTATAATCCTTCGATTCGAACCTATGATCAAGCTCCCAGCAATCAGGCTCAATTTTCAGAAAGATGGCTCTGTTATTTTTACAGACACGATCTACTTCTTGACCCAACTTCCCGCCGATAAGGTTTTTTATTGCTTCAGCGGCGGCTCTTGGGGAATATCCTACCGAAAAACCAAACGGCAATTTTTTAAAGAGCAGCTGAATTCCAGCCCCATCTTCAATGATTTGAATCGGTTTCCAGCCAAATTTTTGCTTTAATTCACCCCAAACACCCGTCTGCAACAAATGGGCGGATGGATTTTGTTCGATATATTTATTCCAGGTTTCTATGTCAACAATGGGCATGGATGAATGCTACTCTACTATGTCGAGGACGTCAGTATTTTTACGAGTCTCACGGATAGAGCTTCCGGGGATGACGCGATCAAGCAATTCAACGATCACTTCATCTTGTCCCCTTTTTACTAATTTCTCTAATTGATCGATAACCTCATCCAACGGGTACTGCTTAATAGTACTTTCAGCGGAAGAGCGTAAAACATCTGGATGAGCGGTCTTAGTATAAATTTTTTCACTTTCCCACAACTCTTCCCGCAATTTTTCACCCGGTCGAATTCCAGAAAAAACGATCTCAATATCTCTTCCCGGTTCTAAGCCAGAAAGCCGAATTAGGTCTTCAGCGAGATCCAATATTCGTACTTGTTCGCCCATATTCAGCAGAAAAGCCTCACCACCCTCACCCATCGAAGCAGCCTGCAACACTAAATGCACTGCTTCAGGAATGGTCATAAAAAAACGAAACATATCTGGATGAGTGATTTGTATTGGTCCGCCGAGTGCGATCATTTTCTTAAAAAGTGGAACAACCGACCCACGGCTCCCGAGTACATTACCAAATCGAACAACAGAAAATGCTTTCCCGGTTCTTCGTGCCATATCAAGTGTGAGTAATTCCGCTAATCGCTTGGTGGCACCATAGACATTTGCCGGTCTAACCGCTTTATCCGTTGAGATGAGTACCAACCGCTCAACTTGGTGCGAATCAGCAGCTTGAAGTAGTTTTTTTGTTCCGATCACATTATTGGTTATAGCGTCAGAAATATTGATCTGCATGAGTGGCACGTGTTTATGGGCCGCGGCATGAAAAACGATCTCAGGTTTGTACTGCTCAAAAACCTCATCCAACCTTCTCGTGTCCCGAATATCCGCGATCACAGGATCGATCTCTATCGTTGGATAATCTTGCCGAAGTTCCAGCAGTGCTTCAAAAATACTATTTTCGCCATGCCCTAACATGATCAAGCTGGAGGCATCCCATCGAGCGATCTGCCGACATAACTCTCTACCAATCGAACCACCCGCGCCTGTCACCAGCACCCGTTTGCCTTTTAGAACATTCCCAATCATTTCTTCATGGATTCGAACCGGTTCCCGCCTTAACAGGTCAGTGATCTCAACTTCGCGGAGCCGATTCACATTCACTTTTCCGCCAAGCAGTTCATAGATACCTGGCATGGTTCTAAATGGAACCCCGGCTGGTCTGCAAATATCAGCTACCAAACGGACGATTTTTCCAGGGGCCGATGGAATGGCGATGATGACTTCATCGATCTTTTGGTCTTCTAAAAGTTCATTTAATTTATTGATTGCGCCAAATACTGGTAGCCCCAACAAAGAATGTCCTTTTTTGGAAACATCATCATCGAGAAAACCGATCGGTTGTAGGTTTATCTGAGTATTTCGCAGCATTTCTTTAACCATGATCGCGCCAGCATCCCCCGCGCCAACCACGATCACTTTCTTTATCTTGCCATCTGTAGGCGCGCGCTTGCTTTCAGCCGCGACCCGATAAATAAAACGCGAGCCACCAATCAGGATGATCGAAATGACCCAATCGATCGCGAGAACGGATCGAGGAAAACCAATGGTCGGCCAGGCTAAGTATTTAAGAGCAGTAAAAATCGCAGCAACAACAATTGAAGAAACCGTAACAGCGACAGCGATCAATTTAAGTTCGTTGATCGAAGCATAAACCCACAATCTTCTGTACAATCCGAAGAAATAAAAAACCAGAGGTTTCACGACCAAAGACAATAAGCAAAGATAAATAGCCCCCTGCAAATAATACCGCGTAAAATCCGGGGCATAATCCAAGCGTAAAGAGTAACTGACAATGATCGATAATAAGATGATCAGAAAGTCGGCGAAGAGGACGAATCTATTTCTAATTCTGGAATTCATAAAAAAATTAGGGTTTCGCCATCCAGGCAACTACAGCCCGTAATCCTTCATCCAACGAGGTACCCACATTAAAACCTAACATTTTTTGGGATTTTGATGGATCCCCAAGTGAACGGAAAATATCGCCTGCCCGCGCTGGTTCGTATTTTGCCGGCAAAGCATCAGGGAAATTTTTCATCAAGGTGGTGGTCAATTGGTTGACTGTGATCTCAACACCGGAGCTAACATTAAATACCTGCCCTGGCGCGTCGGCATGCTGAGAGGCCAATACATTAGCGTTGACAATATCTTCCACAAAAACAAGATCCCGTGTTTGTTCACCGTCACCATAGATCACGATCTGCTTTTTATCCACCAAATTTCGGGTAAAGATAGGTACAGCCGCCGCATACATGCTATCCGGCCTTTGTCGTGGACCAAAAACATTGAAGTAGCGCAAAGCCACCACTTCTAAGCCAAACGAACGAGTATAAAGCTCGGCAT
>CAIRYE010000374.1 GCA_903882765.1 uncultured Anaerolineae bacterium | reverse complement strand
CAACGAAGCAACTTGTTTACCGGAACCATAGAAAGCAACCTGAAATTTGGTGATGAAAATGCCACTCCCGAAGAGCTTGCGGTCGCGATGCAGATCGCCCAAGCCGCTGATTTTGTGAACGAAAGCCCCGATAAACTCGAGACGAGCATATCACAGGGTGGCACCAACGTTTCGGGCGGGCAACGCCAGAGGCTTGCTATTGCGCGCGCCTTGGTAAAACAAGCCGCCATTTATATATTCGACGACAGCTTCTCTGCCCTCGACTTCAAAACAGACGCGGCATTACGAACCGCTCTCAAGAAATTTGTCGCGAAGAGTTCTGTTTTTATTGTTTCACAACGCGTAGCTACCATCAAATCCGCTGATCAGATCATTGTGCTTGATGAAGGCAGCATTGTTGGTAAGGGAACCCACCACGAACTAAT
Source organism: uncultured Anaerolineae bacterium (assembly GCA_903882765.1). Taxonomy (GTDB): domain Bacteria; phylum Chloroflexota; class Anaerolineae; order Anaerolineales; family Villigracilaceae; genus UBA5195. Next base: position 3,412 of record CAIRYE010000374.1, on the reverse strand, counting down.
GAACAGTTGCGATGTGTATCGAGATATCGCCACTTCACAGCTGAGCCAGGAGGAATTGGCATGATCCATTCACAAAATAAAACAACCACTACCACACCGCCTCGCGGACCGATGGGGCCGATGGGTGGTGGGCCTATGGGAATGATGAAAGGCGAATCTGCCCGTGATTTTAAGGGCACTATGGCAAAACTCATCGTTTACATCGGAACATATAAGTACGTCACGATTGCGGTCATCCTTATTTCGGTTGCCTCGACCGTTTTCTCCATCTTTGGGCCCAAGATCTTGGGTAATGCCACGACGAAGCTCTTTGAAGGAGTGATGGGGCAAGTTGCTGGGACGGGAACGGGAATCGATTTTGATTCCATTAAACAGATCCTGCTTATAGCCCTCGGACTTTATATCCTCTCTGCCATCCTCTCGTACATTCAGGGTTGGATCATGACCGGCGTGGCGGTGGATATCACCTTCCGTTTGCGCCGCGATATTGCCGAAAAGATCAACCGCATGCCGATGGGGTACTTTGATGGTACCAACCACGGCGAGATCCTTTCGCGAATTACCAATGATGTAGATACGGTCAACCAAACATTGAGCCAAAGCTTATCGCAGATCATCTCTTCGGTTACCCAAGTGGTAGGGGTCCTGATTATGATGCTGACCATTTCATGGCAGATGACCTTGGTAGCTTTGCTGATGGTTCCGATGTCGATCTTTATTGTTCAGTTCATCGTAAAACGATCGCAGAAATATTTTAAAGAACAACAAGATATGCTTGGCCATGTTAATGGTCATATTGAAGAAATGTTCTCTGGCCATGTTGAAGTGAAAGCGTTTAATGGGGAAGCTCGCAGCGTTGAGAAATTCGCTGGGATGAACGATACATTGTTCACGACCGCATGGAAATCGCAATTTTTATCTGGCATTATGATGCCGATGATGAACTTTGTTAGCAACCTTGGTTATGTGGGCGTGGTCATTTTGGGTGGGGCGCTTGCCTTCCGACAACTTATCACCGTTGGAGATATTCAAGCCTTTATTCAGTATGTGCGCTCCTTTACCCAACCGCTTACCCAACTGGCAAACATCAGCAACGTACTGCAGCAAACCGCCGCCGCCGCAGAGCGCGTATTTGAGTTCCTTGCTGAAGGCGAGGAAGTACAAGAAGCCGCCGAACCTATTGAGTTGGAACGCGCGACCGGGCACGTGGAGTTTAGAGACGTGGAATTTGGCTACAACCCTGAAAAGATCGTTATTAAAAAGTTCTCGGAAGAGATCGAGCCTGGCAAACGGGTTGCCATTGTTGGGCCCACTGGCGCGGGCAAGACCACTTTGGTCAAATTGCTGATGCGCTTTTATGATGTGAATAGTGGCGCGATCCTGATCGATGGACATGACATTCGGGATTACCGCCGTGCGGACCTACGGAAACAGTTCGGCATGGTATTGCAAGATACCTGGCTGTTCAATGGCACCATTATGGAAAATATCCGCTATGGCCGCGAGGATGTTAGCGATGACGAAGTGATCGCCGCAGCCAAAGCCGCCCACGCGCACCACTTTGTTCGAGCTTTGCCCAACGGCTATCAAATGATGCTTAACGAAGAATCGAGCAATATCTCGGCAGGACAAAAACAGCTGCTTACTATCGCGCGAGCCTTTTTAGTGAACCCGCCGATGCTCATCTTGGATGAGGCTACCAGCTCGGTAGATACACATACCGAATTATTGATCCAGAAAGCTATGCGCAACCTCATGCAGGGTCGCACAAGCTTCATCATCGCCCACCGCCTCTCCACAATCCGCGACGCTGATTGGATCTTGGTGGTGAATGAAGGCGACATCGTGGAGCAAGGCACCCACGACGAATTGCTTGGCAGGAACGGATTCTACGCCAGCCTGTACAATAGCCAATTCGCAAACGTGGTGGCGGAGTAAGATAATTCCGATGGCTGATCAAACCATATAGCCTGTACTTTTCTAAACCTTTAACTTCTGTGGGTAGATCACCTTTCCCACAGAAGTTATTTTTTAATCTTCTTTACAATACCTTTACAATTCCTTTTCATCTCCTTGAAGGTGCTTCGGTAAGATAAAGGAAATTAGTATTAAGGAGAAGAGTTATGACCACTGAAACCACTGTCGTTCGAAATTCCAAGATCAAACCAAGGGTAAAAGGGTTTAAAGCCTTGTTCACCCACCAGGGTTTACGACGCTTGATACAAGCTGGATTTGCCTTGTTCATTCTGTATGTGACGTATGTACATGTTACGGTTGGGGAAGATAGCGGAATCATCACCGCATCGCCTGAGGCTTTTTGCCCCTTTGGCGGGATGGAAACACTCTACAACTTTATCATCTCGGGTGGCAAAACCATCCAGCATACTCACCTCTCGAACCTTGTGGTGGCAGCCTCAACTCTGGTTGTAGCTTTGGTTTTCCGCTCCGCTTTCTGCGGTTGGATCTGCCCACTCGGCACCATTCAAGATTGGATCCACTCTTTCTCTTCCTTTTTACAGAAGAAGGTCATGCCCATCCGTAAATTTTTCAAATGGGTCTCTGAAAAGGGTCAGCCAGTTTGGAAGTTCCTCGATCGCATCCTTCGATTTGTAAAGTACGGCGTATTGGCTTGGGCCCTCTCTGGGGCGGCGATCTATGGATACATGGTGTTCAAAGATTTTGATCCATGGTCCGCTTTGCTGACCATCACAGAGTGGGTTTTTACCCCTGGTTTAGTGGTGCTCGGAATCACCTTGGTTGGCTCCCTTTTTGTGGAACGCCCCTGGTGCCGATATGCTTGCCCCCTTGGCGCGGCGAGTGGTTTACTTGGCAAACTTAGCCCAATGTACTTGAAGCGCGAAGCGGATGCTTGCACGAACTGCAAGATCTGCACAAAGTCTTGCCCGATGGGTTTGGAAGTGCACACAGCCACCACCATCACCAGTGTAGATTGTATTAGCTGCCTTGAGTGCGTAGGTGATTGCCCACGCGAAGGCGCTTTGGAACTAAAAATGGGACTACCCCTGACCGCTAAATAGGAGATCTTATGAAAATTAACCCCACTTTATATGGAATTGTTGTTGTAGTCGTTTTTCTCGGAATCATCTTTGGGTTCCAAGCCGCAGGTGTGTGGTCTATCTCAGGGAAAATTGATAGTGAAGGAAAAGCGTTAGAGCCTGCCGCTGGAGATGCCACCTCTATCAAAGGATGGATGACATTCGATCAGGTTAGCACAACCTTTTCAGTACCGTTGCCCGAACTGTTGGCAGCCTTCGATCTACCGGCTGATACCCCCGGCAGCACCGCTTTGAAAGATTTTGAAAGCGATACTTTCAGCGTAACAACGTTGCGAACCTGGTTGGAAAATCGATAACTAAATAGATAGCACGATCAAAGCAAAAAGAGCCTGGAT
>CAIRYE010000373.1 GCA_903882765.1 uncultured Anaerolineae bacterium | reverse complement strand
GTGGATCTTTTTTGCCCCTTTTGCTATCACTCGCAACTTCCCTGTTTCGCGGGTGTATACAGTAATAATGCGGTCCGCTTCGCCCCAATCGCGATGCTTGATCACCATTCCTTCAACTTTGTAGGTCCTCATTCGATCCATCATCATCTCATTATACAATTCTGTTGAATTATTCCTACTTTATGTAATAATTATCGGCATGATCACTCTTTTACAAGCACAGCAATGGTACACCCAAGCCGACCCTGTTCATAATTTTGACCACATTCAGCGTGTCTATAATATGGCTCGGCGCATTGGCATCGCAGAGCAAGCCGATATAGAGATCGTCTTGGCAGCCGCCTTGCTGCACGACGCGGACGGCAATGACCTGACCGACAAAGCCAAACGCAAAGACCATCACCTTGTCTCAGCGGATTTTGCCGAGCGGATCCTTTTAAAAGATGGCTGGTCGGAAGAACGTATCAAGGCCGTTCAGCATTGTATCCAAGCGCATCGCTATCGTGATAATAGCGTTCAACCGGAAACCATCGAAGCTCAGGTGTTGTTCGATGCGGACAAATTAGATTCCATCGGGGCGGTTGGAGTGGCAAGAGTTTTGGCGTATTCTGCCATCGCGAAAATGCCCTTTTACGCCCAACCATCCGCCAAATTTCTAGCTACTGGCGAAAAAGAACCGGGTGAGCCGCACTCAGCCTACCACGAACACCTCTTTAAGCTGCGCAAGATCAAAGACCGTCTGTTCACAAAAACAGGCAAAGCGATCGCGGCTGAAAGGCACGTAACCCTTGATCGATATTTTCTGAAATTGATTGAAGAGTGGAACTCGATTAGTTGATGAAAACTGGAGAAAATATGCAAATTGATATTATCGGCGTTCCTCTAGATATGGGCGCAGACCGTCGCGGTGTGGATATGGGGCCAAGCGCTATTCGGTATGCCCACCTTTATTCTGAACTAACCAATAACGGTCATGCCTTTCACGACACAGGCAACATCGAGGTCCCTATCGCTGAAATGTGCACCATCAGTGAACCTAACCTTAAATACATCGATTGCATCGTCCCGATGGCACGACGAACCGCCGGCGCGGTGGCTACCTCCGTCCAACAAGGGCACCTGCCTTTGGTTTTAGGGGGCGACCATAGCATTGCTTTGGGTTCCATTCGTGGCGCGGCAAAACATAAAAAAATTGGCGTTATCTGGATCGACGCCCATGCTGATTTTAATTCCGCTGAAACCACCCCCTCCGGGAACATTCACGGAATGCCCTTGGCTGCCCTGTGCGGCATCGGCGATAAACGACTCACCCAGTTATGGGATGAAGCAATCCCGGTTCTCGATCCGTCAAAAGTAGTCGTCATTGGCGCGCGCGACCTAGACATCGGCGAAAAGAAGAACCTGCGAGATTCTGGGGTTACCGTTTTCGGAATGGAACAGATCGACCGCCTTGGTATGTATTATGTAATGGAGCAAGCCATCAAGATCGTTTCTAAGGATGTAGATGGTATTTATCTTTCCTTCGACGTCGACTCCCTCGACCCACATCACGCCCCAGGCGTAGGTACCCCTGTTCCAGGCGGGCTAACCTATCGCGAGGCTCACCTTGCCTGCGAAATGCTGGCCGAAACAGGAATGGTAATCGGCATGGATTTTGTTGAAGTCAACCCGATCATTGATACCCAAAACCAAACGGGAATTCTGGTAGTTGAATTGATCGTATCAACTCTAGGCAAACGGATCTGGGAACCTTAGGACATACTATGGAAAAAAATGGCCCCATTCTGATCATTGAGGATGTCGACAACCTACTTCAACTGCTTGATCTCACTTTAAAATTCAAAGGATTTGAGACCATTACAGCCATCGATGGTATTGATGGCCTAGAAAAGATGGAACAAACAAAACCCGCTCTCATCATTACCGATATAATGATGCCAAGGTTGGACGGTTACTCTTTGCTGCAACGCATCCGTACCTCTGGTAAAGACTTTTCAAATATCCCCGTCGTCTTGTTAACCGCCACTTATGTCACTCCCGAAGATAAAGATTTCGCGATGAGTTTAGGCGCTACAAAATTTGTTACCAAGCCTATCGATACAGACGCGTTTGTGGATACTATTCGCGAGATCCTCTTGGAAAAAGTGGATGCCACCGCAAAACCAATGGATCCAAAAGAGTTCTATCTTAAGTACAAGGAACGATTGGAGAATAAGCTCGCTCAAAAAAACGCCCATATATCACGGATCAATATGTTGATCCCTACCATCTCTGAAAACCAAAAAAACACCTACCAAAATATGCTCACCAACGCGGTCTTTGATCGCGAGAATATCATTCATGAGTTAGCCGAGATCAATACCTTGCTAAATCAAATCAACGATCAGGAAAAATTGTGACAAACAAACCAACTTTACAATTTGTAGAAGACCTAGCCCGAAGGGCTGGTAAGATCTTGTACGACAATTACGAGCAAGACCTCGTTATAAAATATAAAGGTGAGATCGATCTGGTAACCCAGGTAGATCACGAATCTGAAAATTTTATTATCAATGAGATCAACCAAAATTTCACCGAGCACAAATTTTTAGCTGAAGAATCCGGCGAAAGCGGTGGGATCTCTGACCACTTGTGGATCATTGACCCGCTCGATGGAACGGTCAATTATGCCCACGGTGTCCCCTTCTTTTGTGTTTCCATTGCCTACTCTCACAAAGGCGAAGTACAACTCGCCGCGGTTTTCGACCCAATGCGCAACGAGATGTTTAGCGCCGAGCGCGGTTCGGGTGCCTCCTTGAATCAAAAAATTCTGAAAGTAAAACAATCAGAAAAATTAAAACAAAGCCTACTGGTAACCGGGTTCCCCTACGATGCCTGGCACACCAAATCAAACAACTTTGATAATTACGAGAAACTTGGCAAGCTCTCTCAGGGTGTGCGTCGGCTTGGCTCAGCGGCTCTGGACTTGTGTTACATCGCGGCTGGCCGTCTGGATGGTTATTGGGAATTATCTGTGAAAGCCTGGGATGTAGCCGCGGCTGGCTTGATCGCTGAAGAAGCAGGCGCGAAGGTAACCAACATCATCGGCGCGAAAAATTACGTGGATACCCCCGTTTCGATCATCGCCGCCAACGAAACATTGCATGCCCAGATCTTTGATGCCTTGAGCAACTCCTAATATCACCTATCAAATATGTTGGGCACCATTTAGGTGTTTTGGGTTATTATTTAAATACTAGACTCATCATCAACACAAAGTTGGAGTTCTGAATGAACAAATTAATTGGCAAGATTGACCAAATTATGACAGCGGTCATCCAGGAACAAGATGTTGACCTCACCATTAAAGCTCTCGGTAAAATTGGCGTCCCAATTACTCGATTAGCCAGCGCGGGTGGTTTTTTGGGCCGCAGAAACTCGACTCTCTTTATTGGCATAAATGAACAAATTCGGGAAGAAGTAGTTCTTGCCCTACAAAACTCTTGCCACCAAAGGGTTGAATACCTCGCCATTCCCTTAGAAGGGTCGCCGATGCCAATGCCTACACCTATCCCAGTAACCGTTGGTGGCGCTACAGTCTTTACATTACCAGTCGATAAGTATGAGGAGTTTTAGCAATGAAAATGATCTTCGCGATTATTAAAGATGATGATGTAGAAAATGTGAGTCAAGCCCTTACCGTTAGCGCGTACCGTTTTACACGAGTTGCCACAACCGGCGGGCTCTTTAAAAAAGGAAATACCACCCTTCTCAGCGGCGTTGAAGATACCCAAGTAGAAAGTTTTATCAATGTCCTTAAAGAAAATACCGCGGCAGATGCTAACGGTCGAAAAGGGGTAACTGTTTTCGTCATGCCTGTAAATCACTTCGAACAGATCTGATTTTCTGGCCTTTCGTTTAAATGAAAAAAGGGACCCGCATATGAATGCGGGTCCCTTTTTATGTGTTTCAAAAAAGGATATTAACCTTCAGTTTTTTCAGCTCCGTCAAAATGCATGGCTGCCATTTGTTGGTAGAACTGCCATTTCTTCGAAACATCGTTCTGAGCTTCCTTAAGCAACATTTCGGCTCTTGCTTCGTCGCTTTGAATAAGCATACGGTAGCGGGTTTCGTTGTACACAAATTGTTCCAACGGAATGGATGGATCCTTTGAGTCGATCGCAAGAGGGTTGATACCCTTCGCGGCAGAATCAGGATTGTAGCGATAGAGCGGCCAATAACCAGACTGAACCGCCAACTTTTGCTGTTCCAAGCCCTTGGCCATATCGATACCGTGGGCGATACAATGCGAGTAGGCGATCACGATCGAGGGGCCATCGTAAGCTTCCGCTTCAAGGATCGCTTTCAAGGTCTGAGCGTCGCTTGAGCCCATAGCCACACGAGCCACATATACCGAGCCGTAAGACATCGCGATCAGACCAAGGTCTTTCTTGCCGATCCCCTTACCGCTCATAGCAAATTTTGCCACAGCAGCGCGTGGGGTGGATTTGGAAGCCTGACCACCTGTATTGGAATACACTTCGGTATCAACAACCAACACATTCACATTCTTGCCCGAAGCAAGCACATGGTCGAGACCGCCAAAACCAATATCATAAGCCCAGCCGTCACCACCAATGATCCAAACAGATTTCTTGACCAAGCTATCAGCTAAGCTAAGCATATCTTTTGATTTGGCATCGGTCTTGGAAGCTAATTTTTCCTTGAGAACCAGAACGCGTTTGCGTTGTTCTGAAATGCCGGTTTCAGTAGATTGATCTGCGTTGAGTAATTCATTGGCAAGGTCACCCAGTTCACCTGCAAGTTGCATTACCAAGTGGCGAGCGTATTCAGTCTGCTGGTCAATGGTCAAACGCATGCCTAAACCAAACTCAGCGTTATCTTCAAACAAGGAGTTGGACCAAGCTGGCCCGCGGCCTTCCTTGTTGGTAGCCCATGGAGTGGTGGGTAGGTTGCCACCATAAATGGAGGAACAACCGGTTGCATTCGCGATCACGGCGCGGTCACCAAAGAGCTGGGAAACCAACTTGATGTAGGGGGTTTCACCACAGCCGGCGCAAGCGCCAGAGAATTCAAACAATGGTTGGAGTAACTGTGAATTTTTAATGGTTGTTGGGCTAAAGGCGGTACGATCGACCTCAGGAAGTTCGTAGAAGAAATCCCAATTCTTTACTTCTTCTTCGCGGAGAGGGGCTTGGTTAACCATATTAATGGCTTTACGAGTAGGATCAGCCTTATCTTTCACTGGGCAGGCCTCAACGCACAAGGTACAACCTGTACAATCTTCTGGAGCAACCTGAATGGTATAAGCCATGCCGGGGAATTCCTTGAATTTGGAGTCCATCGACTTGTAGGTAGCGGGTGCGGTTGCCAACGCAGCCTTATCATACACCTTGTGGCGAATGACGGCGTGAGGACAAACGAACACGCACTTACCGCATTGAATACAAAGATCAGGTTCCCAAACAGGGATCTCGAGTGCTAGATTGCGTTTTTCCCAACGAGTGGTACCACTGGGGAAGGTTCCATCAACCGGCATAGCGGAGACGGGGACTTCTTCGCCTTCAAGAACAATGATCGGACCAAGAGTTCTTTTCACGAAATCAGGAGCTTCCACTGGCACACGCGCGCGCATGGAAATTTTTCCATCCGCTACGGCCGGCACCTTGATCTCTTTTAGGTGGGCGAGGGTTTGGTCAACCGCTTCATAATTCTTGCGAACCACAGCGTCACCGCGTTTTCCGTAGGTTTTCTGGATCGCTTTCTTGATCTCAGAAATAGCCTGTTCACGGGGTAATACGCCGGATATCGCGAAGAAACAGGTCTGCATGATGGTATTCACGCGGGAACCCATACCCGAAAGTTCAGCTACATCATAAGCATTGATGTTGTAGAACTTGAGTTTTTTGTCAATAATGGCTTTTTGTACTTCAATAGGAAGGTTTTCCCAAACTTCAGTTTCGTTAAAAGTACTGTTGAGAAGGAAAGTTCCGCCAGGCATAGCATATTTAACAACATCAAATCTTTCCAAGAAGCTGAACTGGTGGCAGGCCACAAAATTAGCTGTGTTGGGAGAAATGAGGTAAGGAGCTTTGAGTGGTTTCGTACCAAATCGCAGATGTGATTGGGTAAGCGTGCCAGCCTTCTTAGAATCATAGTAGAAGAAACCCTGAGCGTTGTTCTCAGTACCTTCACCAATGATCTTGATCGAGTTCTTGTTGGCGCCTACGGTACCATCAGAACCTAAACCGATGAAAACGCATCGAACGGTTTCGGGATATTCCACACTGAAAGTTGGATCAACATCGAGACTGGTGAAAGAAACATCGTCGATAATACCAACGGTGAAATGATTTTTAGGTTGTTCTTTTTTCAGTTCATCCAAAACGGCTTTTGCCATTGCGGGGGTGAATTCTTTTGAAGATAAACCATAACGACCGCCGATAACATTGATCTCGGTGCGTTTGTTTTCGTACAAAGCGTTGATCACATCGAGGTAAAGAGGTTCGCCGCCAGCGCCAGGTTCCTTGGTCCTATCCAATACTGCGATGGATTTGACCGATTTTGGCAAGGAGCCAACAAACGAGCTGGCATCAAATGGGCGATATAAGCGAACTTTAACCACGCCCACCTTCTCGCCTTGAGCGACCAAATAATCGACTGCTGCTTCAACTGATTCTCCGCCGGAGCCGAGAATGATCGCGACACGTTCGGGTTCAGGGTGCCCAATATATTCAAACAACTTGTAAGCACGGCCCGTGAGCTTGGCGAACTTATCCATCTCAGCCTGAACGATGCTCGGAACAGCGGCATAGAACGGATTGACAGTTTCGCGGCCCTGGAAATAAACATCCGGGTTCTGGGCAGTACCGCGGATGAAGGGATGATCGGGGGAAAGGCCGCGTGAGCGATGTGCCTGTACCAGATCCATATTCACGAGGTGGCGAAGATCATCATCGGTCAGTTGTTCGATCTTGGCAACTTCATGCGAGGTTCTAAAACCATCAAAGAAATGCAAGAAAGGAATGCGTGCTTTTAGTGTAGATGTGTGGGCGATGGCAGCCAGATCTTGAGCTTCTTGAACTGAAGCCGAGGAAAGCATAGCCCAACCGGTTTGGCGAGCTGCCATTACATCCTGGTGGTCACCATAAATTGAGAGACCTTGCGCCGCAATTGCTCGGGCGGCAATGTGGAAAACAGTACTGGTCAATTCGCCGGCGATCTTGTACATATTTGGGATCATCAACAACAAACCCTGGCTTGCGGTAAAGGTTGTTGATAACGCACCTGTTTGTAACGCGCCGTGAACAGCGCCAGCAGCCCCACCCTCAGATTCCATTTCAATTACGTGGGGGGTGGTTCCCCAGATGTTCGTTTTTGTTTTTGAGGCCCATTCATCGGATAACTCACCCATCGTTGATGATGGAGTAATTGGGTAAATAGCGATGACTTCGCTCACACGGTAAGCAACAGACGCGGCTGCTTCATTACCGTCAATAGTGATGATCGGTCGTTTAGTCATTCAGACTCCTTAGCAAGAAAAAAATATTCTGAACACATTTTTGAATGTGAAAATAGACGCAATTCCTTATAATTATGCCATAACTTCTCTTAATATTCGGCAAATTAACGATCAAAATAATTTATATTTTGGTAAATATCATATCACTAATTCGGACAATTTTAGTAATATTTATAGTGTTACATGTACTGAACTAAGAATTTTTTCGCCAACAATAATGCCGCCAACGTTTTTCCATCCCTAATTTCGCCTGCTTCCGCTAATCGGTAAGCCTCTCCTACCGGTATTTTTTCCACCGAAAGATACTCATCATCATCAGGCGCTAATGGGTTGGCAACAAGGTCTGTGGCGAGGTACGATTCCATTAGTTCAGTGCAATAGCCAGGCGCTAAAAAATACGCGCCTAATCGGGTGATGGTGTTTGCCTGCATTCCAACTTCTTCTCTCACCTCGCGCAAGGTCGCTTCTTCAAATGATTCCCCAACCTCGAGGGTGCCCGC
>CAIRYE010000372.1 GCA_903882765.1 uncultured Anaerolineae bacterium | reverse complement strand
TTTCGCAGGCTTAGCTTGTTGCACTCAGGGCACTTTTTTAGGGATTCCTCTGTAAAAGATTGGTGCTTTTCAAATTGCACACCACAGCTTTCACAGCGATAAATATAAATGGGCATACTCGTTCGTCTCCTTGCTATCAAACTTTTATTATAGTCTTTCCTAGGAAGTGTGACAAGGCAGGGAACCTGGGATTAATAATGTTCTGACATTTTGCGATGACCGGATGGGGACAGAGCAATATCCTTTCACAGCACCTCTTCCAGAAATGGCTGAGCGTTATACGGTTATAATTGACAACGAAGCAACCGATCGAGCTTGGAAACCGATCGATACGGACATCAGGGTAATAGAAAATGGTAGAGATGTTATGACGAAAATTTGGAAAACGATTCTCGATAATAAAATTCTTATTTTGATCCTGATGATCGGGGCGATCTTACGGTTCACTCATTTAGGTTACTCGGATTTTCAGGGCGATGAGATCAAAGCCTTGTATCTCCCAGGGCTCAATGAAAACCTGATCGATTTTCTTCTGCGCCAACGAAAAGGACCGATCCAGTTCCTTGTTACGTTCGTATTAAAATTTATCGACCCCGGCTACCAAAACAATTTTCTTTTGCGTTTCCCCTTTGCCTTAGCGGGTTTTACAAGCCTCATTTTCTTCTACCTATATCTCAAACGGGTATTTAATAAGCCGGTCGCGCTGGCGGCAACTTTTTTGCTGGCGACAAATGGTTTTTTTGTCGCGTTTTCTCGCATCGTTCAGTACCAATCCTTTGTTCTATTATTCGCGCTCGTTTCACTCTGTTTTCTTAAAAATAAAAAGATGGTTTGGGGCTATGTTTTTTGGAGTTTCTCCATTCTGGCGCACTATGATGGTGTATTTATTTTTCCCCTTGTTCTTTATTATTCCATTAAATTCGCCTTCGATCCTGAGGTGAGCTTAAGGAATAGGGTTAAGACCTTGCTTTTTTCGATGGCAAGCTTTCTCTTTTTATTCGCCTTCTTTTACCTGCCATTTGTATTTAATATATCCGACGCTACCAAGGGTTACTGGCTCTCACGATTTGAGGGTTCGGAAGAATCGGATAAGATCTCTGATTCGGCTGTGCTGTTTCGGGTGTACCAACCCTATTATGCCTATGCCCTCTATCAATTCTTATTCTATATTGGGTTGGGTTCTTTGGTGATCCGGATCTTTGATCGAAAGAGGATGAGTTCCCTTGGTGGACTATTTATTGAAAAATTCTCACTACCAGAGATGGCCGCTTTTGGCGGATGGCTGCTTGTCCCATTGTATTTTTATGAAGGAATCATGTCGTCTCCTGGAACACACATCTACAGCTACCTTCTGCCATTGTTCGTTTTTATTGGTATTGGGGTAGATCTGATCTGGGTGGGGTTGAAGCGGAATCAACTTTCGGCAGCCGGTTTCGCGGTGACCGTGGCGGCTGTTGGGCTTTTCTTGTTTTCCCAAAGTTATTCCGTTTTTGTTGATCATACCCAAGAGTACCCCTTTGAAAGGGAAAGTATGTTGGTTTGGGAGTTTGATCTGCCGAAAGATAAAAAATACCATCTTAATATCTTTGGGTTTCCTTACCATCGCAATTGGGAAGGCATCGCGGATTTCATAGAAAAATATCCCGCCGAAACGTATGGGTTTTCCTCCAATGAAAACCGAAGTATATCTAGTTTATATATCAAGCACACCGAGCCGAAAGGCAGGCCGTATCTTTTCGTCTGGATCGAAAACCCGCAAAGCTTTACGAAAAAATCAAAAATTGAGTTCAAATCCGCGCCGGTCTACATCTATGAGAAGGATGGACAGATTCTAACAAAAATCTACCTGATGGAACCTTTCACGCCGTAATTGACCTAATTGGGTGAAAACCTGTTGCTAACACTGTTGTGGTAACCAACCGCCGCGATCCTTCGCTCGGCGGTTGGTTTTTTGTTTTGGAGAGGAGGATCGAACAGGGACGGGATTCGCTCGGTTTCGTTGAAAAATTCGAAGGAAGAGAAATATTGCCCCTTGCAATAATAGAACAAATGTTTTATTATTAGAGCATAGGTTCGACCAAGAGAGGAAGGCGCTATGATGGAGATCGGGATGTTGTGGTTCGATAATGATAAGAATAAACCCTTGACCGAGAAGATATCGCAGGCCGCTGAGTATTACACCAAGAAGTACGGGAAAAAGCCGGATACCTGTTTGGTGAACAGCCTTGAGTTGGGTCGGTCCGGCCAATCTAGCGGTAACGTGGCGGGTATTCAATTAGCCGCGATGGATTCC
>CAIRYE010000371.1 GCA_903882765.1 uncultured Anaerolineae bacterium | reverse complement strand
TTAATTAATGAGTTAATAAATGATTCCGGATCGAAGGAGATCAGGTCTTCTTCTTTTTCACCGAGCCCAACATATACGATGGGCAATTGCAGATCTTCTACGATAGAAAAAACTACCCCGCCTTTTGCGGAGGAATCGAGTTTCGTTAAGATCACCCCGTTTACCGCTACAGCCTCTTTAAAATTCTTCGCCTGTTGGATCGCGTTTTGCCCAGTGGTTGCATCCAACACCAAATAAACGCGATGCGGGGCGCCATCCATTGTTTTCGCGATGACACGATGAACTTTTTTTAATTCTTCCATCAAGTTAAACCGTGTGTGCAACCGGCCGGCAGTATCTATGAGGATAACTTCCGCCCCTTTTTGAAGACCATGTTGTATGGTGTTATAAGCAACAGCTCCAGAATCTGAATCGGGCGCGCCTTTGATCACTTCGATATTATTTCGCTTACCCCATGCTTCCAATTGTTCGCTCGCGGCAGCCCTAAAAGTGTCCCCGGCTCCAAAAACCACCTTCTTGCCCTGATCTTTGAACTTCTTACCTAACTTACCTATGGTGGTTGTTTTGCCAGAACCGTTCACCCCAACCATCAGAATGATCGCTGGGTTTGGCAGGTCATCTCCAAGAATGATACTTTTTGTTAGTATTGCCAATAGAATTCTTCTTAATGCTACTCGAAATTCATCATCTCGGGTGATGCCTTCACTGGCAACCGTTGCCTGCAATTGGGTAATTATTTTGCTTGTTGCCTTTACCCCGAGGTCAGATTGAAGTAGTAATGCTTCGAGCTCATCCCAGGTATCGCTGGTGATCTCTGATGTGCCAATAAGTGAAGATAACCTACCAAAAGCCGCTTTTGAAGTTTTGGTTAGCCCTGTTTTCCAAATAGAGAGAATGTCAGCCATAATTCGTCAATTATAACATTCTACTTTTATAAGAATTAATTCTATGTATCTTTTTCGAATATACTTCATCCAAGTAATATAACTAATCAAACTTATAAAAGAGGAAAAAAATGATCGACGCTCCTATTCACGTAAAAGATGATTCATTCGAAAAAATGGTCATAAACTCAACACTGCCCGTAGTGGTAGATTTTTGGGCTCCTTGGTGTGGCCCATGTAAAATGGTTGCCCCCACTTTAGATAAATTAGCAAAAGAGTTTTCAGGCAAAGTAGTGGTTGCCAAGGTTAATACCGATGAGGATAACCTATGGGCTCAGAAATACAACATACAATCAATACCAACCATGTTATTTGTGCATAATGGTAAAATTGTTCATACTCAGGTAGGAGCATTACCAGAAGGTGTGTTGCGACAAACCTTCACGCAATTTCTGGAAATTGCATCCGCAAAATAAACTGAGTCCCGCTAATTAGCGGGACTTTTTATAGGAAAAAATATGAAAAAGATCATTATCACCATCTTACTTCTTTCAATATTATTAAGTTCTTGTTCGGTCTTTCCGGCCCCTACTCCAACTCCTGATATTCAAATGACCATCGAGGCAGAGGCAAAGGTGATGGTTGCACAAACATTGACCGCCATGCCTACCAATACGGAGCTTCCAACCCAGACCCCGGCTCCAACAGCCACAGCGCTGCCAACCGAAACACCTTTGCCGACAGAAACTCCTACGGTCGATCCTGCAACATTGATCACACCTATTCCTTTTTCAGGAACGCTTACTTCGGGGAATACGGATAACTTGCCTGTAGGTTTATTGCATATTGAAAACAAAACAGGTATTCCCAATGTGGAAATACAGTTGTATGGCAAAACCATCCAAAAAGAACAATGGGTCTATTATGCCTGGTTCATTGAACGTATGATGAACGTAAACATCTTGTGGGCTCATTATGATTACAGCGTGGTCGTTCCAGGGAAATCTACCTTCACAGGAACTTTCACCCAGAACAATTATGACAAGACAACCTTTGTCATTACCTTAAAAGGAGTAAAGATCACCGGACCCTAAGCAATACGACTATTGCTCTCGTTCCCGAACGATCGAGGCGCCGAGTTTCATCAACTTAATATCAACTTGTTCATAACCTCTATCTATCTGGCCAACATTTCGGATGATAGAGGTTCCTTTTGCCGCTAAGGCAGCTAATACTAAGGTCATTCCAGCCCGAATGTCAGGGCTTTCCACTTTTTCACCCGAGAGCTTTGCCGGGCCTGTAACGATACAGCGGTGAGGATCGCAAAGCACGATCTGAGCCCCCATACTTACCAATTTATCAACAAAGAACATACGGCTTGGGTACATCCAATCGTGAAATAATACGCTGCCTGTTGATTGGGTAGCTACCGCGATTGCGATACTCATCAGATCGGTTGGGAAGGATGGCCAAATGTTGGTTTTAATTTCGGGGATGGCGTTTCCGAGATCTGGCTCAACGGTGAGGATCTGCTCTTCGGGAACGAGGATATCATCGCCGATCTCAGACCAATCCACTCCGAGACGGTTGAACACAATTTTGACCATACGCAGTTGTTTCGCGCCGGCATTTTTGATACGGATGCTGCCCCTTGTCATTACCGCGGCGCCGATAAAACTAACGACCTCTAGATAATCTGGGCCAATGGCGTATTCGCCGCCGTGCAGCTTTTCAACACCTTGGATGGTAAGGGTGTTTGATCCAATTCCATCGATTTGCGCTCCAAGAACGACCAAGAAATTGCACAGATCTTGAACGTGAGGTTCGGAGGCGCAGTTTCGTAAAATAGTGGTACCTTTTGCTATCACTGCTGCCATCACGGCGTTTTCAGTACCGGTGACACTTGCCTCATCGAGTAAAATATCCGCGCCAACAAGACGACCGTTGGTTTTGAAATCGAAACTGCGATCGTAATTCACGGTTACACCAAGCTGCCGAAGGGCTAAAATATGGGTATCCACGCGGCGGCGGCCGATCACATCGCCGCCTGGCGGCGGAAGGATCAGCTCTCCGGCGCGAGCGGTAACCGGGCCAGCGAGTAAGATCGACGCTCTAATTCGTTTGGCAAGGTCAGGATCAATATCGGCAACTCTAATTTCTTTGGCATGAACTTTCCAGGTTTTCTGATCGATATCGGTAACAACCGTGCCAAGGCTTTCTAATAATTTCCGCATATCCAGCACGTCTCTGATCTGTGGAACGTTGAATAAGGTGATCTCTTCATCTGTTAGTAAACACGCGGCGAGTATCGGTAAAGCGGCGTTCTTGTTTCCTTGGGGGGTGAATTCCCCATGTAGCTTCTTGCCACCTTCGATAATAAATTTTTCCATATTGCTCCAAGTTGTGTTTTTATCGTTACCAAGTTTATAATTTACCTAATATTTTACATTCAAAAGGCAAATATATGGGTAATTATGCGGTTTTAGGAATTTTGATTGGGGCGATCATTGGGTATCTCGTGGAATTATTGGTTAGAGCCATACCAACTGGTTCGCTCAACGCAAAATGTGTGCAATGCGGAAAGACGATTGCTTATAGTGAGAATCAATTCTTCCTAAAGAGCTGCTCATCGTGCGGCGCGAAACCCGCCATCCGCCCGCTGATCATTTTTGTGATATCGATGGTTGGGGCAATTCTGCTGGGTTTCAACCAATCTTCCCCCGCGAATGTGTTACTTGGGTGGAGTATTTTGTTCTTTCTCCTTGTTATCGCCTTTATTGATATTGAACACCACCTCATTCTTCATAGTACAACCTTGTTCGGGTTATTCTTTTCAGCCGCGGCTGGAACGATGATCCATGGCTTTAAAAGATCCATTGTGGGTGGCGCGATAGGGTTAATCTTTATCGGTTCGTTCTATGTATTTGGAGTTTTTTACGCTAAATACAAATCAAGAAAGAACAAAGCTGGTGTGGAGTTTGAAGAGGCTTTGGGGTTCGGCGATGTAACGCTGGCGACCGTTTTAGGTATGTTCCTAGGGCACTTAGAGGTCTTTCCCGCGCTCATTTTGGGCGTTTTTCTTGCGGGAGGATTTAGTTTGGTGATCGTTGTAAAAATGCTGATCAGCAAAAACTATTCTTCCCAAATTTACATCCCTTATGGTCCATTTTTGATATTGGGGGCAATTGCCTATCTTTTTTATTTTTAATGCGAAAAAATGAGAAATTGAACGTGAAATATTGTACAATGACTAATAGGTCATATTATTACATTTGATTTTGGATAAAATTAGGTTATGGTAATGAAAAAATCAAAAGCTCAGGGTGCCGTTGAATTCGCGTTGATCCTACCAATTCTGGTGATCATTCTTACAGGTATTCTTGAAATGGGTCATCTTGTTTTTGTTTATGTTAGTGTATTTAATGCGAGCCGCGAAGCCGCCAGATATGGAGCCGCTACAGGCACAGTCGGTTCGATCAAACAATATCAGGACTGTACAAACATACGCAACGCCGCTCTTCGCTTACGCTTTTTAGCAAATTTTACGGCGGCAACTATTTCTGTAAAGTATGATAACGGGCCAGGAACCACCCAGAGTGTTGAGTGCCAAAATATGAACACCACAACTTGGGCCACGGTTGGTAGTGGAAGTCGGATCGTAGTTGCGATCACATCAACCTATCGTCCGCTCTTCCGGCTAGTTCCCGCCCCCACTTTCAATATCAACTCAATGGCAGCACGAACCATTATTGGTACGGTAAATTTGCCGATCTCACCTTAGGTTCGTTGCAAATGAAATCAGGAATGACCCAAGGTTTTGAATATCTTATGCTAAGAATTTAATAATGAAAAAACTAATAACCGATAAAATCAAGAAAGAAGAATCCCAACGCGGCCAAAGTATGGTTGAGCTTGCTATTACGTTGGTAATATTATTGATGTTATTACTTGGCATTTTCGATTTTGGCTATGGTTTTCTGTACTACATCACCATTAAAGATGCCGCGGAAGAAGGCGCGATTTATGGTTCTTTGTACCCAAGTGCCTCATGCAACACACAATTAACCAGCCGGGTGCGCAATTCCTCTTCCTCGCCCGCGATCAATATTTCCAATCCGGCTAACACCCAAGTAACAATTACGAGAACCGGCACCACATCTGGTAATAACATTACAGTGCGAGTAGATCACCAGTATCACATCATCACCCCATTCATCGCAAGCATCATCGGCAATGCCAACCTTAACCTTCGAGCTCAAATCACCAACACTATTCTCACCAGCTCGACCGCTTGCCCTTAATGGTAGGAGAAATTATGAAAAATAAAAATAACACATCATCTGGTCAAGCCCTCGTTATCATCGCACTTGCGATGATGGCTTTGGTAGGAATTGTAGGGCTGGCCTTGGATGGCGGAAATACATACGCGGACCGTCGCCAAGCACAAAACGCCGCGGATTCGTCCGCCTTAGCTGCCGCCCGCGCATATTCCTATAACCTTGCCCTCTCGGATAATGACATACGGGCTATCGTTTTGAACAGCACCACCCCCAACGGCTTTAATAGTGTTTCCCCCCGCAGTACGATCACCGTTACAAAAACGGTCTCTTCAACGGCGTGCGATGCTTACACCAACGGTTATTTTATTCAAGTAGATATCACTTCAATCGTCCCAACCTATTTTGCGAAAGCAATGGGCGTCAATAATCTCACCAATAAAGTGTCCGCAAAAGCGCTGGCTTGTCCACCTCACCCCGCCCCGATAGCCCAAGGCAACGCCTTAGTAGCCTTAAATGAAACTATATGCCAGGCAACAAAAATAACTGGCAATGCCACTACCATCGTCACAAGTACAACCAACTCAGGAATGTGGGTCAACTCTGGTTGCAACGAAGGAACCCAAAGTAGCAAAGTCGCATTATCGGCTGGTGGTAGTGCGGATATGACAATTCCGGCAGTGAGTGTTGTTGGTGGTGTGTATGGCCCAGAAATTTTCGCGCCAACGGTTGTTCAAACGGGAGTACCGCAGATCGATAAGGAAAGCCTTCAATGGCCAACATTTCCCTGCACCGGTCAAGTTACCCTTGCTGGCACGGTAAAAATTGGTGGTGTGGATTACAAAAACTACACTCCGGGAGTGTACCCAGGTAGTAATAAAGAGTGGAAAAAGAAGGTTTTTCCTCCAGAGGATTATGCGTTTTTCTCTCCTGGAGTCTATTGCATCGATGAAGACTTTTCAATTTTGGCCCATGATAGCATGAAAGGTACGGGGGTTACCTTTGTATCCCGCCAAGGGAATGTGGTTTTTCGTGGCGGGGATGGTGTAAATCTCACTGCTCCAACTGACACCAACAACCCGTATAAAGGTTTGTTAATTTTTGTTACCGAAGCGAATACCGCCGGTAGTGTGACGATCAATGGTAACGCGAAATTAAATGTTACCGGTTCGATCTTTGCTCCCTGGAATGATGTAACGATCAATGGAACGGGTGACGTATCCGCGCCGATCAACGCGCAGATCATTGGTGATAAATTATTCTTTACCGGGAATGGAACGATCAATATTTCTTATAATGGCGATAGCCAGTATATGACCTCGCAATCGGGGCAGCTTCAGCTCTATAAATAAAGGTTATAATAACTAGATAGGAGGTTTGACCCACTAGGGAAGTTAGCGCATGAGCCCGCTTAGGCGGGATGACGAGGATGAAGGTTCTCCACATCGCAGTGGAGCTAACACCAAAAATATTCTTTGGTGGAAAATCGAAAGTTCAGCGGAAGCCTTCCTGGAAGACAATTCCTGATTATTTCCCTCCAATATTTAATTAGCCAAATTTATACCCTCTTTTTTCGGTGGGTAATTTATGGCTGCAAACATTACAACCAATTTTTGGAGGTATTTTTATGTGTGGAATCGTAGGATACATCGGTGAGCAAAACGCCACACCGATCATATTAAATGGATTAAAAAAACTTGAATATCGCGGATATGATTCCGCTGGCCTCGCTATTTTAGAAAAAGATGGGATCAGTATCCGGCGGTCCGCGGGAAAACTGATCAATTTAGAAAACCTGATCTCTTCAGAACCACTGAATGGCTCACCCGGAATTGGCCACACCCGTTGGGCAACCCATGGAGCGCCTTCCACTGAAAACGCACATCCCCATATCAGCCAAAATAAAAAGATCGTTATTGTTCATAATGGGATCGTTGAAAACTATTTGGAGCTGAAAGCAGATCTGCTGGCGAGAAAGATAGAATTTTCCTCTGAAACCGATACTGAAACCATCGTTCACTTAGTGGAAGTCAATTTTTCCTCCGGGCTTTCCTTTATTGAAGCCGCGCGGAAAACCTTCCAGACCTTAAAAGGCGCGAACAGTATCGTTTTGATGAACGCGGATGAACCAGACAAGATCATTTGCGCAAGGCTTGGCAACGCGGGGGGTGTGGTGATCGGCCTCGG
Source organism: uncultured Anaerolineae bacterium (assembly GCA_903882765.1). Lineage (GTDB taxonomy): Bacteria > Chloroflexota > Anaerolineae > Anaerolineales > Villigracilaceae > UBA5195. Next base: position 569 of record CAIRYE010000371.1, on the reverse strand, counting down.
TGAGGGAGAGAATTTCCTAGCGTCAGATATTCCCGCCATTCTGGAACATACGCGCAGGGTGGTTTTTCTGGATGCCGGCCAAATGGCGGTCGTTCAAAAAGACTCCTTTCAGATCGAAACCTTTGATGGAAAACCGATCACTCCAGTGGTTCATTCGATCGCCTTCGACCCGATCTCAGCGGAAAAAGGTGAATTTCGCCATTTTATGCAGAAAGAAATTCACGAACAAGTTCGCTCTGTCACTGACACCTTAGCGGGACGGATCGATTTTGATAAAAATAAGATCTTTTTACCCACGCTTAATTTGACGGCCGAAAAAGCCAAAAAGATCGAAAAAATATATGTAACTGCCTGCGGCACTGCTGCTTATGCAGGGATGGTTGGCAAAACGTTGCTTGAAAAGATCGCGCGCATCCCTACTGAAGTTATTATCGCCTCTGAGTTTCGATACTCTGACCCGATTGTGGATGACAAATGTGTTGTTCTTGCCATCTCCCAATCGGGAGAAACCGCTGATACTTTAGCCGCCATGGAAGAAGGGCGGAAAAAAGGCGCGTTGGTTTGGAGCA
>CAIRYE010000370.1 GCA_903882765.1 uncultured Anaerolineae bacterium | reverse complement strand
GGGCAAACTCGATCGAACCTAGATGGATAGTAAAAATTACTGGGTCAATCATTGAACCTCCAAAAATGTTAATTCCACACTTTTCCAGCGGGAATGATCGTTTTAGCTGGAACATCCTTTAGAATGCTCGAGCCGTTTCCAATTCGCGACCCATCCCCGATCTTTACGCCGATCGCGGTTGTGACACCCATACCAACCAAAACTTGCTTTCCAACGGTCACACCGCCAGCCAACATTGCTCCCGGCGCTATATGAGATAATTCGCCGATCACACAATCGTGCGATATGATGGCGCCAGTGTTGATCATACATTTTGTTCGTAAGATGACCGATGAGCCTACATAAGCGTTTGCAAACACCTGAACACCTTCTTGGAAGATCGCCGATTCTTCTATGGTTGCTTTTGGATGACACAAAGCGGGGAGCAAGAAGCCATTTTCTTCCAATCGGTCAAAGATCTTTTTTCGAACATTGATGTTGATAATTCCACCCACACCATTTGCGGCAAGACCAACGCCATCATCCCGTAGTTTACCGAGAACCACTCCATTCCCGATCCCGAGTACTGAATAACCAAGGACCTTTTCGCCAGTAAGCGATGGATCATCGTCGAGGATGCCAATGATCTCGTGCGATCCGATTGCTATTATCATTTCCATGATCGCTTTCGCATGTCCGCCTGCCCCATAAACAAAGATCTTCTTTGTGTCAACAAATTTGATCCTTATTTCGGATGACGCAATCAATGCTTTTACCATCGCTTCTGTAACCAAACGATCATTTGGCAAAGAGGCCAAGTCGATGCCTGATTGCAATGCCAATTTTCTTGCTGGCTCTGTAATGCGCATTTCGCTGGTACCCACATCTGAAATGGAATGTTTTGCTTTGTCAGCCTCAACTGGTATAGGTTCATTTGGTTCAGATGTGATATACCCGATCACATCTCCAACCATCATGGTGGTTCCCGCACTTGCAACAACTCTCAAAGTTCCATCGGCTTCCGCTTCAATATCCGAAGCGGCTTTAGTGGTCTCAATGGTAAAAAGCAAATCACCCATCTTCACCAAGTTGCCATCCTGTATCAGGATCTCAACCAAAGTAGCTTCTGGCTCATTTGCGTTCAACATAGGTATAATTATTTTTGACAGGATCATTTGTTTACCGACCGTATACTTTAGATGTTTGTAATTTTACTTGTTTTCATTCATAATTAATCAAACTAAATTTTAAGGAGTCTATCTATGAATTTTAATCGAGCAATTTCCTTTATTTTTGACGATCCGGAGTGGTTAAAAAAGATCGCGATCGCGGCTCTGATTTCTTTAATTCCGATCGTTGGGGTTTTTGTTTTATTAGGCTGGGCGCTGGAAATCAGTCGGCGAGTTATTAAAAACGAATTAGAAACTTTACCCGAATTTTCTGATTTCGGTGCTCTTATGTCCAACGGCTTCAAGGTATTCCTTGTTCAGCTCGGCTACTTCTCACCACTGATTCTATTTTTTGTTTGTGCCTGGGGTCTTAGTTTTGCGGGTTTGTTTGGTATGTCCGAAAATGGTGATTTTTCGTCAAATGATATGGCATCCGGTATTTTTGGTGTCGTTATGTTTTGCGTTTGGTGCATTTCCCTACCTATCCTCTTCTTAGCGGGTATCATGGCCCAAGCAGCCAGGGGCAGATTAGCCGCGACTGGTGAATTAGGTCAAGCTTTCAAATTTAAGGAAGTAATGGCCACCGTCAAAGCAGGATTCGGGAAATATATCCTAAGCTTCTTGTTGGTAATGGTCGCCGCTATGATTCTATCCCCCATCGGCACTTTACTTTGTGGTGTTGGCGCGCTATTTACATCGGCAATGATCTCTGCTTTTGATGCCCATCTGGTTGGTCAGGTTTATAAACTTGCTAATCCTGAAGGCGCTGCGGCAGCTGGTGTTGTAGAAATTCTGTAAGATAACTTTATACAAAAAAAAAGCGAGGAAAACCTCGCTTTTTTTATATTATTGAACTAAAAATGCACGCACCCTTTGAAGGATTTCATCCATACTTGGCAGGATCTGTTCTTCAAGGGTACGCGAATTCCCTATTGGCAGATCCAGTGCGGCGATCCGAATTGATTTGGAGATGGGGATTTTTGAAGCAACCTGGCTTGCGATCTCAGCACCCCAACCCATCGTGCTACTTCCTTCTTCGATCGTTACCAATTTTCGGGTTCTCGCAACACTTTCTGAGATCGCATCGATCCGGAAAGGGGATAGTTGGGTTACCAGCACGATCTCGCAAAATAGTTCCTGTTCATACGCTAATTGCAACGCTGCTTTACGGGCAAGTTCAAAGTTATACCCATACGTAGCGATAGTAGCCTGATGTTCCTCAACGCCCTTGAACTT
>CAIRYE010000369.1 GCA_903882765.1 uncultured Anaerolineae bacterium | reverse complement strand
GTTTCATGTCCCCAATGGGGATTCAGATGCGTTGTGCGATAAGCTTACAATGTTACTTAATGACAAAAAATTGCGAACCGAAATGGGATTCAAAGCATCGCTGGTCGCCCGCGACTATTCGTGGGAAAAAATAGCAAAAGAGGTTCTAGTAAATTACCAGAACCTCCTTGGAACGAACTAAATTTGAGTTATTACTTCAATTCGGTCAACAGTAGAACATTATTCTTTGTAACCTCAATATAGGAGGTTGTTTTGCCATCGACCATCAACGAGTGGGTATTTAGTTCGTTTATGATCCTAATTCCGGTTTCTTCCTGAATTTGTGCAGCGAGGGCGGGATCATCAACGAGTTCAATAAAAACAACATTTACCTGGTGTTCTTTGATGGTGTTGATTAGGTCGACGATATGTTGTGATGAAGCTGATGATTCGCTGCTAGTACCCTCCAACAAAGTTCCCACCACTTCAAACCCATAGTGATCCGCAAAATATCCGAGTTCATCGTGGTTGGTAATGATGATCCGTTTTTCCGCGGGTATCACATTTACTTGGTCTTTGATCCAGATATCAAGATCATTTAATTCCTTGATGTAAGCAATGGTGTTCTGCTCATAGGTGCTTTTCCCTTCCGGGTCGAGTGCGATGAGCGCGTCGCGAATATTTTCAGCATATTTAATAACATTGTTGGGATCGGTCCAAAAATGTGGATCACCAAGTTCGTGGAGGTGTTCATCGGTTGCGCTTGGCTCATTTTCTGCCGAATGATCATCTACCACATGACGAAATTCCAATCCATGGCTTGCTTCTACTAAATTGATTTCTGTTGCGTTGGCAGCGGTAACTTCACTCATCCAGCCTTCGTACCCCCCACCGTTCATTATAAAGAGGTCGCTTTTTAATATTGAAGAAACATCTTGTGGGGTGGGTTGGAATGAATGGGTTTCATATCCATCGGGAATCAATGTTTGAATAACGATCCTATCGCCGGCGATGTTTTGGGCGATATCCGCTATCAGTGACTCCGCGGCAAGAACTTTTAAATCAGCAATGTTGGTTTTTGCAGGGCTAACGGTTGCGCAAGCGGTTAATAAAACCGATATGAAGAGCGAGGCAACGATATTTCTAACATTTTTCATGGGGCTCCTAATTGATAATGAAAATCATTTTCAATAGTGTACCAAACAAAAAAGATATGTCAAGGGCTATAACATATCTTTTTTGTGATTCTTATGAACGGCTGCTGTAAAGCGCTACTAATGCAGACCCAATTGCTTGCGAAAGGTCGCCAAGTGTAGCGGGGACTATCCGCAATTGACTTTTTTGTGACTTCCAAAGGTAAGGTTCCGCGGTTTCTCGTAGTATTCGTAGGTAACGATTGCGGAATTCTTCCGTGGTGTTTTCAGGATCCATCAAGCCACCGCCAATAACAATAAAGCCAGGGTCTACTGCCATACACAAGCTGGCAATGTGGTAACCCATTACGCGAGCTTGAAAATCGAAAATCTCAAGAGCGAGATCGTCGTCATGCTGCGCTAAGGTTCGAAGGGCAAGTACTCGTTCTTTAATCGGGTCGCTAGATTTCGCTAATTCATGGTCAGGATATTTGGCGATCCTTTCTTCAAATAGGTAAGGAAGTCCAGAAATGGTAGTATAAACCTCCACGCAACCCCAATCTCGACCACAACCACAAGGGTAGGCTTTTGCGCCAAGTTTGTGTAGGGCGGCCGGCATATGGCCAGCTTCCATCCCAGCCAAAAAATCACCTTCCATAGGCAAACCGTGGCTATCTACAAAGGCAGCGCCTAACCCTGAACCCGGAGCGAGCATCAGAACAGATGCATTCGTATTACCGCGTACACGGGCAGCTTCCGCCACACCACCGTAGTTCCCATCGTTACCAACCACCAATGGAATCGCCCGTTCAGCTTTATTTGAAAGCGCGTCAGAGAATGCGGTATGAACATCCCAGCCCTCAAAAATGGATGGAAGGTTGGGGGCTTTATCGAGAACGCCGTAGCGGATGAATGGCGCGGGCATCGCCAATCCAACACCGGCTACTTGTTTCCACTGCAGCTCGTTTTGTATAAGAAACTCATCAATCGCTTCCACCCAACTTTTGATTACAGCCTCTTTCCCAAACTGGGAATTTGTGGACCGCTGCAACAACTTTGTTGTTACTGGTGAACCATCTGACCAAACCGCACCGATCTTTGAGGTTGTTGCTCCGCTGTCGGTTCCAATGTAAATTTGTTTTGAATCCATCTGTTCTCCAAAAAAAGATAAATTAATAGAAATATAAAAAGAATTATATTCTCAAATGATCCCAATTACTTCTCCAATCAATGATCAATACCCTTTTTCAAAATTTACTTGAAATTCAAGTGGTTTTTGCGACAGATAACGTTGATAATTTTTTAGAAAGAGCAAAGCTACATCCTCCAAAAAACTTGGCGCGGAGGTATGCGATGTAATATAAAGGTTCTTTGCGGTCCACAATGGATCAGATTGTGGTAATGGTTCTTGTTTAAAAACATCCAGCACCGCCGCTCGTAATTTACCTGCATTTAGTAACGTAGCTAGACCAATCTCATCAAGGACCTGACCTCTACCAACATTAAATAGTACACATTTCTCTGGTAAGTTTTGCATTAATTGGAGGTCGATCAGACCCCTCGTTTGAAAGGTATTAGGAAGTACACAAACAAGAAAATCTAAGCCTGCCATCATTTTGGGTAGATCCGACCCATGGAAGTATTCATCAATATATGTGCTCACTTCGCTGCTTTCTGTGTAACCAACTACGTGCATATTAAAAACCTTGGCAACACGGGCAATCTCACTGCCGATCGAACCAACGCCAACCAAACCGATCTTTTTCCCCTTTAAACTAGAAGGGAGAGCTTTATCCCATACTTTATCTTGTTGGGAATATATCTTATCTAATATGTTTTTTTCAAAAAAGAGAATGTAGCCAAACACAAACTCAGCCATTAATTGTCCAAATATGCCGCGGGCATTGGTAAGAATGTAATCCTTTTTTTTGGCTTCCAACAATGGTTCTACGCCAGCCCAAGAACTTTGCACCCATTTTACATTGGGTACGAGAGTCAGTAAATCCACTATCAGTTTTGGTGAACCAAGAATAATTTCTGTTTGATCATTTGCGGCTGACTGGAAAAATTGTGGGTCAATCCCATTTTCAATCAAAAATTCTTGGTAGCTGATCTGTTCTTCCGCGGAAAAGGCTAAGAATATTTTTGGCATTTTGAGTCCTTTTATCTCGAGTTGATCCATACTGTCATTTTTGATGGTCCCCGATTACCCCATAAAAAGTACGGAATGAGGGTAAGTGGTTCACCATTCCTATTTTTTGTCTTGATGATGATCACTTCGATCCCAAATAATGATACAGACTCTGTAATAAAGGATCTTGTATCAATAATGGCAGAGAATATATCGGTCGTTGGGTTGTCGATTGATTCAAGGCAGTAAACCAGAGGTCCCCTGGTTATCGCGATCTTCTTTTCGTGCCCCTTTACATTTGGATGTGCCCGATGAATATTAACTTCGATGGGAAACTCGATCGATAGTGATTTCCCCAATAATTTTTCCTGAGGAATTTGGAAGTACTTACTTGCGCGCGGATCATAACCGCTGGCTGTTTTTTCATTAGCGGTTTTGCAAACTTCTGGAATAAACATAGGCTCGCCATTGATAAGGATCGATCTGGAAGAATGTTGGCGAACCCAGGATGGAATTCTGATAAAAACATTATTGCTGAGTGAATCTGGTAACCCTTGGATCCATACTTTACCAGAAAACGGGAATTCAGACCGGATAGCTACCTCGTTTAATTCACTTACTTTCTT
>CAIRYE010000368.1 GCA_903882765.1 uncultured Anaerolineae bacterium | reverse complement strand
GGGCAAACAAAGGACTTTTGTCAGCTTCCAATAAAGCGATCTCGGCGAGAACGTCCTGTAATTCTTGTTCATCCTGCTGAACGAGAATTCGCTGATCTGCACAGTTTTTTTTCTGGCGCTCGTGTTGTTCGATATTATGTTGAAAAAGATCGATGTTTGTTTGGATGGTAGCTTTTTGTTTTTGCAAACTTTTTAGCTCATCCTTTATCGATGTGATGGATTGCGTTATTTGTGGCTCAGTCATCAGGTACGCGTCAATTTCTTTGATGGCAGCTTCTTCTTGCTTGTAGAGGTTTTCTTTTTCTCGCTTTAACTTGGTGGTTTTATCCTTATAGACATCCCACTTTTCTAACCCCAAAATTTTCCCCAAGATCTCTTTTCGTTCGGTTGGTTTTTTTTGTGTAAAAGCATCCGCCTCACCTTGAAGGAAAAAAGATGCGTTCGTAAAGGTTTCGTAATCCAATCCACCTAATCTTTGCTGGATGGTATTTTCTGTGCGAGTGCGGCTAGATTCACTGATCGGCTGGTATATTTGGGCAAGGTTATCGAATATTTGGAATTCAAGTTCAAAGGGCTTTGTTTTGTAGAGTCGGCGGATGATCCGGTATTTGTCGCCTTCGTACTCAAAAACAAAGATCACTTCTCCTTTTTCACAAGCGCTATTAATGAGAGAAGAGTCATTTTTTCTTGCTTTGCCGAAAAGAGCAAACGTCATCGCGTCGAGAATGGAAGATTTACCTGCGCCATTATTACCACTTATACACGCAAGGTCAAATTGCTCAAAACTTAATTCTGCGGTATCGCGATAAGATAAAAATCCTGTCATTTGGAGGTTAATTGGTTTCATATTCACCCTTATAGAAATAATTTCGGAAAAACCATTTCATTTCTTGCCCATAAAATTAACTGATGTTATCATAAAAAAGTGCTGAATACTTTTCAACAAATCAACCAACGCCGTAAAGCACTGATCATCGTGATCTTGTTCACTTTTCCATGTTACTGCTTGGGAATATTTGCTTGGTACTTTACACCGGAGGATTACAAGAACAAACCAACAGCGACAATAACAGATGTTATTCTTTACCAAACAGCACTTCCAAATGTAACAGGTACAGCGACAAAAAGCTTCGAGCCAACCCTTACTTTTGTTCCAACTTTACCGCCAACTTTAACACCAACTGGGACAAATACTATGGAACCAACTTGGACTAATACCCCTGAGGCTAGCATTACTCCAACAGAATTGCTGCCCCCAACGTATGATCCAACGGATACTGAAACACCCACGCCATAATTAGAAGAGGAATTTATGAAATACATTAGATCCTTATTGAAACATATCATAGACGAACCGGGATTATCTGGTTTTGAAACACCTGTGGTTGATATCGTGAAAAAAGAATGGTCAGGTTTTGTTGATGAGATCGAAATATCACGGGTAGGGTCATTGCATGGTATCAAACGCTCCGCGGCGAGTAAGAATGAGAACGCCAAAAAACACGCTATTATGATCGCGACGCACATTGACGCGATCGGTATGATGGTGACAAGAATCAATGGTGATTTCCTGAACTTTACGGATGTAGGGGGAATCGATCCTCGAATTCTTCCCGGAACCCCTGTACTTGTTCATGGCAGCGCTAAAGGTGGGAAAGTTAAGAAATACGAAGGCGTTATCGCTATTCCTCATCCAAGGAGTATGCCCGCTGGGATCAATGGTACTGTTCCAATGGATAAATTGTTGATCGATATTGGATTGAGCCATTCTGAACTGGAGGAGCGTATTCACATAGGTGACTTGATTTCCTTTAATACACACCCCACGGATCTGGGAAGTGATCTAATTTCGGGTCATTCCATTGACAACCGTGCTTCAGTTGTCGCCTTATCCTCGTTCTTGCACAATTATAGAGGTGACCACCCAAACTGGGATATTTATGCCGCGGCAACCGCTCAGGAAGAAGTTTCTTTTGCTGGTTCTTACACAAGCTCCCATGCCATTAAGCCGGACCTGGCGATCGTCATTGATGTAACCTTTGCCAAAGGTCCGGGATCCAGCGATTGGAAAACATTTCCACTTGGAAAGGGCATAACACTTGGTATTGGCCCAAATATTCACACAAAATTTATGCAACAAGTAAAGTCCATTGCTGAAGAGAATGAGATACCGGTGGTTATTGAACTTATGCCAAAACACAGCGGCACGGACGCTTACGCGGTGCAGGTTTCCAACGAGGGAATACCAACCATCGTTATCGGTATTCCCCTTCGGTATATGCATACTCCAGTTGAGGTTGTTTCATTGCAGGATATCAAACGGGTTGAACGATTATTATCTGCCATAATGGACAAACTCGACGAAAAATTTTTGAAAAAGATCTCGTGGGATGATTCTGATGAAAAATAAACTTCCTGAAATTGGAAAAGACCAATTAAAACTTCTTGAAAAGTTGTGCAACGCCTCGGGTGTTTCTGGTGATGAAGGGGATGTGCGCAAGATTATTCTGAAAGAAATTTCTGAATTTGCGGGCGAAACCAAAACAGATACAATGGGCAACATCCTTGTTCGCCAAAAAAATAGTAAGGATGGAAAATTAAAGGTTATGATCGATGCCCACACCGATGAGGTTGGCTTTATGATCGTTAGTGATGATGGCGATGGGCTTTTTAGCTTTGAAACCGTTGGCGGCATAGATCCACGATCTTTGCCTGGCAAACAGGTATTGGTTGGTTCACACCATATTCCCGGAATCATAGGGGCTAAACCCATTCATTTGACGACCTCGGAAGAACGGGCCAATAAATTATCGGTCGAATCCCTCAAAATTGATGTTGGAAGTGGAAAAGGCAAAGTAAATGTTGGGGATCGGGTAGTATTCGCGACCAGATTCCGGCATGACGATACGAATATCTTCTCTAAAGCAATCGACGATCGAATTGGTGTCGCTACCCTGATCGAGTTGATGAAGTACGAATTTAAAAATATTGACCTTTATTATTCTTTTACAGTGCAAGAGGAAATTGGTTTGCGTGGAGCGAAGGTTGCCGCGGCTGCCATTCAACCCGATATAGCCATTGCCATCGACGCTACTCCTTCCAATGATCATCCTGTACATGATGGATCGGAAAACACTTTTTACAACACACGGCTTGGCGATGGTCCGGCTATCTATACCTATGATGGTGGCACGCTCAACGATCCACGATTGGCAAAGTATTTCTCGAAGATCGGCAAGGAAAACGAACTCCAATTTCAATTGAGGCAACCTGGCGGTGGTGGAACAAATGCCGGCGCGATCCACAAAACAAAGACTGGAGTACCGATCCTGAGTATTTCTGTTCCGCACCGATACACCCACACCGCAATATCTTTATCCAAGATCAGCGATTGGGAAGCGACCATCAAGCTGCTCTTCCTTGCCCTTCAAAATTTACCTGAATCTATTCTTTCAGAACCAAGACCCTAAAAAAAGGAATTACGATGAAAAATTTGATCAAGAAATTGACTGAAACATTTAGCCCTTCTGGGTACGAATCTGTTGTTCGCGATATCGTCTTGGCTGAAATCAACGGTTATTATGACGAAGCGAAAGTGGATGCGCTAGGAAATCTCATTGTCCGCAAAAAGCCTTCAGGCCAGATGACTGATCCCAAAAAAATCATGCTTGCCGCACATATGGACGAAATCGGCATCATTGCCACCCATATTGAGGAAACTGGCTTTGTTCGGTTTACCTCGATCGGTGGTGTAAACCCCCAGAATTTACCAGGCAGCCGAGTTCGATTTGTTAACGGAAAACAGGGCGTAATTGGTGTAGAACCACTAAAAAGTGGTGATGTAAT
>CAIRYE010000367.1 GCA_903882765.1 uncultured Anaerolineae bacterium | reverse complement strand
CTTATCAATCATCCCGTTCAAAAAATTTGGTACCCCTTATGACTGACTTAAATAAAATCACTTCCATTCCTAATTTGCAACAACTCACCAACCAAATGTTGCTGCAAAATTTTTCACCCGCGGCGGTTCTTATTAACCCCGATGGGGATGTGTTGTACGTTAGCGGGCGCACTGGCAAGTACCTCGAACTTCCCCCTGGAAAAGCCAGCTGGAACATCATTGCCCTTGCCCGCGAAGAATTACGATACGAATTGGGAAACGCCCTTCATAAGGCGATCACCACCAAACAAACCATCCATATTCCTTTGATCAAGATCGGGTCGGATCAATTACAAATTACCATCCAACCCCAAGGCGATTCTGGTGAACTTAAAGGGACTTTGTTAGTGGTCTTTCAGGAAATGACCACCCGTGTGGTAGAGGTGATTGAAGGGGAAATTCCGGCGGTTGATACTGCCAGGGTCGAGATCTTACAACGGGAGCTGCATGTCGCGCGGGAAGATGTTCGATCGATTCGTGAGATGATGCAGACCTCACAAGAAGAACTGAGAATTACCAACGAAGAATTACAAAGCACTAACGAAGAACTACAGAGCACGAATGAAGAATTGACCACTTCAAAAGAAGAAATGCAATCCATGAACGAAGAACTTCAGATGGTCAACCATGAGTTGGAAACGAAATTGGAAGATCTTTCTCATATCAATAATGATATGAAGAATTTATTAAATAGCACTGACATCGCCACCGTATTTTTGGATGAGCATTATCGTATTCGTCGATTTACAGACCAAGCTACCAAGATCATCAAGCTGATCCCAGGGGATACCGGCCGGCCGATCACCGATATTGCTTCTGAACTGATCTACCCCGAGCTGGTGGATCATATTGAAAGCGTAATGGCTACACTGGTTGGCAAAGAAAAAACTGTTATCACTCGCAATGGGAATTGGTATTGGATCAGGATCATCCCTTACAGAACGGTAGAAAATAAGATCGATGGTGTCGTGATCACCTTTATGGATGTGTCGATATCAAAAAAATTAGAAATTAACTTGCGAGAAAGTGAACAGGAAATAAAAGCGCTGTTCAAACATATGACCAATGCCTTTGTCCTGTTTGAATCCGTTTTTGAACAAGATGGAACTTTTTTGGATTGCAAAGTTAGCTTTGTAAATGATGCCTTTGAGAAATGGGTGGGTGTAAAAAGCTCTGGTCTGGTTGGGAATTCTATTTCGGATGTTTGGCCAGGTTGGGAAAGAGCATGGACGGTCAATTGTGGTATTGTTGCCGTAAGTGGCGGTCCATGTAGTATGGAGATCGTTCATAAACCAACTAACCAAAAGTTTTACTGCAATGTTTATCGTCCGACTGATAACCAGAATCGATTTTGTATGGTTTTGGAACACGAGCGAGTATCCGTAGATCCAACAACCTCGGGGGGTACCGTTGACAAAAAAACTCATTAAAAACTTAAACCCTAACGAACTGAGAAAAAAGGCGGAAGCTCATTTTAGTAAAACAATGACAGAAGGATCTCCTGATAAGAGCGATTTTGATTTGAAGCGTTTGGTGCACGAATTGCAAGTACATCAAATTGAATTGGAATTACAGAATGAGGAATTAGCCCAAACTAGGGATGAGTTGGAATCGGTCCTTACAGAATTTATGGACCTGTATGAGTTTGCCCCATTTGGGTACTTTAACATATCACGGGAAGGTAAAATCCTGCGGGTAAACCTGCGGGGAACAACCCTGCTAAACCAAAATCGTTCAAGTTTGGTTGGCCGTAAATTCGCGAATTTTTTAAATCTAGACCAGCAGACCTTGCTGAACCAAAAAATTAGCGATTCTTTTGAGGGGATATTGGGGGAATCTACCGAAGTGCTTATCCTGCCCTCCAAAGTTCCGCCTTTTTTTGCTGAAATTACGATCAACGCATCGGCGGATGGCGAGGAATGCCGCTTGGTATTGGTAGATATTACCAAACGGAAAACCGCTGAAATTGCGCTGGAAAAACTGAACAACGATCTTGAACTATTAGTTCACCAACGCACGGATGAACTAAAAACCGCAAATGTTTCTTTACGAATGGCTTTGATGGCAAAGGACGAGTTTCTTGCCGCCGTAAGCCACGAACTGCGTACTCCCCTCACGGGGATCCTCGGGTTATCCGAGATCATGCAGATGAATTATGAAAACAACTTATCCACCAAGCAGCTAAGCACCTTGAATAATATCGAGAAAAATGGATTGCGTTTGTTGGAAGTTATCAATAATATGATCGATTACACAATGTTGCAGAGTGGTTCTATCTCAACCTCTGTTCAGCCTTGTTCGATTGATGTCCTTTGTTCGCATGCTATCAAACAGATCCAGCCTGAAATTGACTTTAAGGAACAAACGGTTCAATATAAGACCGATAGCCCCGACCTAGTTCTAAATTTGGATGAGAAACACATCCATCAGGTATTATTGTGCTTGCTTTCGAACGCCAATAAATTTACCCCCGTAGGCGGTCATTTTGGCATTGAAGTCCTTGGCAGTATTCCGGGCGATAAGTTCCGATTAACGGTATGGGATAATGGGATCGGGATCGATGCGATCGACCTGAAGCGTTTGTTTACGCCATTTGTCCAAGTGGATGCCAAGTTATCACGCGAATACGAAGGCGCTGGTTTGGGCTTGGCGGTAGTTGATAGATTGGTAGACCTTTTGGGTGGAACGATCGACGCGACCAGTGAAATAGGGAAAGGAAGCCGCTTTGCCATCGAGCTTCCCCGTGGACCGAAATAATCGGCTATCCTTCTTTAAGATAAGGGATGAATTGCTGATCAGCAATTCATCCCTTTTTTGTTACTCGTAGGCCAGCACTTCATTGATCGTGAGGTGGGCGGCGTTACGGGCTGGAAGAATGCTCGCCAATACAGAAAGCACCAACACGACCCCTAACCATAACAAGATCCCTTTGGGTGTTAGAACCAACTGCATGGGTGAACCCATAATGGCTTCACCAACGATGGTCAATAAAAAGCTACTAATAGGGAACGAAACAGCGATAGCCAGCACCCAGGTGATGATACCTATTACCAATCCCTCAAGAATGACCGAACGCATGATCACGGAATCCACCGCCCCAATGGTACGCATTACACCAATTTCGCGGGTTCGTTCAAGCACGTTGATGCTCATCGTTCCGGTTAGCCCAATACTGCCTACAATGGCGGTAAGCAAAGCCATAATAAGCAGAAACACAATAAGGACATTGATGGATTGGGTTGCCGATTCTCGCAGAATGGTGCCTGATTGTACACTTTGGATGTTGTAATTGTGGTCGGTCAGCTTTTCATCGATCATCCGTGCCATCTCTGATACGGATTCGCGGTCGTGGGTGGCAGTGATAATACGGTAAGAAGCCGAGCCATCCGGCGTGTGGGTTTGCTGAGAGATGAAATCATAGTTCGCGTACGAAATGATGTCACCTAACATCGAAATGAATCGGAAAATGCCAACGATGGTATACGGCCTGGCGGATCTGCCCGGAATTTTTATATTGATGGAATCGCCAGGTTTCAAGTCTGGGTAGATGGTAAGGATGGTATCTGAAATAACCAAAGCGTTCTCTTCGCCGGGCAAAAGCCAGCGACCGGTAAAAATATCGGGTTCTACCAGCGCGGTATTTGCCGGAGGGGCGGAGATGTAGATACGGGAAATATAGTTGTCTTCGCTATCCACCAACTCGCCAGGCGCGCCGCCCCAGCCTTCCACGTGAACAACGCCAGGCAGCTCCTCAAGATCTCCTAATACTTTATTGATCTTGTATGATTGCCGCATCGTCACATTTACATCACCCATAAAATGCGCCATTAACTTATCCATCATATCGCTTAGCGAATCGCTAACGTTAAAAACGGCGATGAAGACAGCTCCGGCTACCGTGAGCGTGAAAATGGTCAGCATCAACCGGCCTTTTTTGCGGAATGTGTTTCGGAACGAGAGCAGCAATGGGCGAGATGCCCAGTTGAACCATGCTGGATTTAGCCGGAATGGGTTCTTTTTGCTGCCTTCTTCACCAGGACGGTAGTTGCTGATGGCTTGCTGAACACTGGTGCGTGCACCACTGTTCACAGGGAAGAATCCCGCCCCGATGGGGATGCCGATGGCGATAACAACCTGAGCGAGGATGGCCAACGGCACCACACGGAACCCTTGTAATACCGCCCCTAAAAGGTTGGAAATGGTGAGGGCAAACAAATAGCCGGCAATAGAACCTAACGGCAGGGCAATAGCCAGGGCGATGAGGCTATAACTGAAGATCAGTGTGAGATACATCGTCATGATCTGCAGGCTATTTGCCCCGATCAGTTTCATAATGCCGATCTGCCGTAACTGTTGGGTGAGCAACGCATTAAGGGTGTTGATGATCAGCGAACTGCTTAGGATAGTGATCAGCCCGCCAAGCGCGCCAAGCATTCCAATAACAGCCAAGATCGTATCCGACATCGGGTGCTTCACAGAACTCAACTCATCGATGACGTACACCTCGCGGTTGCTATCTTCTATGCGGGCTTTTACTTCATCTGAGATCTTCTTAGTTTGCTCAAGGTCGCCGCCATCGCCGGTGACCGTAATATACATTTCGTTGTAATATTCGGGTTGCCCATATTGGCGGAAGGTTTTTTTTGTGATATAGAAATAATTTGTTTGGCCAACCGCCGGCTTCGCCACGGTTTGGTCAGTTACTACGCCGACCAAATCTAAAGTATGGTTGATGCCATCCGGCAGTTCGATCTCTATCGTGTCGTTAGTATGGTAACCGGTATCGTTGAGCAAGGATCGATTGACGATCGCCTGATCCATGCCAGGGTCATTCATACCCTCTAGGGGGTTTAGTATGTTGATCGAAGTGGGAAATTCTGGTAGAACAACCAGCGAGTAGGGCATCCAATTAAGGTCGCCAAGGCGCCCTCGGATCTTAAGAACGGTGCGTGGGAGCACAGCCTTAACTCCCGGAATTTTTTCGATCGAGCGAACCAAGTCATCATCAAAGGGGTCGGTTTTTACTTCAATATTGGGCGGATTTACCGTCATAAAACTTTTATTGATATCTTCAGCCAGTATAGAATAGGCGCTAATGATCATGCCGATGGCAAAAACACCTACCGCGATGGAGGTAACGACGAGGCTGGTGCGGGTCTTGTCATCCCAAAGGTCACTTACAACTTTTCGCCAACGAGGGGTAATGTTCATCCCTTCACCTCGGTTCCGCGATTTTCAAGGACGCGTTGATCCGCGATCTCATTCATTGATTTGCGGGTGAGGGGTGACCCCTCGACCAATTTTATAAAGAGTTCACGGGGAAGTTGCGCCAGTTCAACGCCATCGGTAGAAGCTATTACGTGTGCGATGGAGTGCCCCCCCTTGGTTAGCTCAACCTCGCCAAAGAATTGGCCCGGGCCAAGCTTGGCGAGTGGAGCTTCTGTGTTATGTTTCCCAGTGATCGGGTCGTCTACCAAAATATCTACACTGCCAGAGGTGATCATATAAAACCAATCCACAGCGGTTCCAAGCTGTAGGATCTCTCCGCCTGGGGGAATGGTAACGCGTTTCGCCTGTTTGGTAGCGGCAAGCATTTGGGGGTGGCTTAAAAACGGTAATGCCCGCGCAACCGACTCGTCGATGATCTCACCATCGGAGAGGATGATGGTTTGGTCGGTGCGTTGGGTTATGCTGGGATCGTGTGTAACGATGAGCACGGTCTTGCCTCTGTCAGCAAGATCTTCAAAGAGGTTGAGCACTGCTTCGGCGGTGCGCGAATCGAGGTTGCCGGTGGGTTCATCGGCAAGGATGATAGAAGGGTCGGTAGCGAGGGCACGCGCGATGGCGGCTTGCTGTTGCTGCCCGCTGGATACAGCGGTGGGCAGCTTATGAGCTTGTTCTTCTAACCCTACCAAACGCAGCAACTCCATAGCCCTTGCGGGACGCTCAAAGAAGGGGTAAAGGTCGCAAAAATCCATAGGCAGCATTGTGTTTTCGAGCAAGGTGAGTGTTGGCAGTAGTTGGAAGAATTGAAAGACAACCCCCATATTCTTCCCGCGCCATAATGCACGGTCGCTCTCGCTCTTTTTGTAGATGTTTTCGCCGCCGATCAGCACATCTCCCGAGGTGGGGTGGTCGATGCCTGTTACCATATTGAGTAAAGTAGATTTTCCGCAGCCTGATTTCCCAACAATGGAAATAAATTGGCCATAGCTCAATTGCAGATCTACGCTTTTAAGAGCGTGAAACTTACCTGAAGCGCCTTCATAGATCTTATCCACATTGCGCAGAACAATAGCGGATTGGTCGCTGCCTTGGCGGGCATCGCTGGCGTCCTTCAGAATATGGGCATGACGATGGTGGTGTGTGCCGCTTTTTTCTGAATTCGGTTCGGGGTTAGCGAGTGGGTCGCTAACAACGCCATCCACAATGCGCAGACGCCGTGTAAAACGGTTGGCGAAGCCTTCGTCGTGGGTCACCATGACGATGGTTTTGCCTTGCGCAACCAGCTTTTCAAACAGCTGAATGATCGTTTCTGCCGTGACGCTATCTAAATTGCCGGTTGGTTCATCGGCTATGATGATGTTGGGGTCATTGACCAAGGCGCGAGCGATGGCAACTCGTTGTTTTTGCCCGCCCGAAATGTGCGCGGGGATCTTGTTGGCATGGTCAGCGATCTCTACTAGATCCAACAGCTGCATCGCCTTCTCGCGGGTGATGATAGGCTTGTAGCTGCCGGAGAAATCGGGGGGAAGCATTACATTTTCGAGAAGGCTAAGGGTGGGCATCAGCTCGAAGGACTGAAAAATAATACCGATGTTCTCACCGCGCCAACGGGCAAGCTTATCCTCGCTGAGAGAGTGGATAGGCAGGGTAGGTGTTTCACCATTACCGCTAGCATGATGAAACAAGATGCTGCCCGAGCTCAGTTCGCTTACGCCCGCGATCATATTCAGCAAAGTGGTTTTGCCAGCGCCGGATTTCCCGGTGATGCCCAAAAATTCGCCTTGGTGTATATCAAAGGTAACCTTGTCCAAGGCGGTAAACGGGTCTTCGGAAGTGGTGTATGTTTTTATTACATCTTTTAATTGGAGAATTACATTCATTCGTTACTCATATAATGGTTGTGTCTGCCTTAATTTTGCTAAAAAATTCTACCGATCGTGTGAGCAGCCGAACAAGAGTTTGGCTATCTTCCACGCCGAGATGTTCTACTAGGCCTTTGAGGTGTTCATGGACTTCATTGGTGAGCAGTTTTGCGCCTTTGCTAGCCTTAGGGGTAAGGCGAATGCGCACCACACGACGATCGTTTGGTTCGGCGACGCGTTCAATATAGCCCGCCTCCTCCAGAGCATTGGCGAGGTGCGTAACACCAGCCGGGGTGATCTGCAGTAAGTTGCTGATCTCACTAACCGTCATCGAATCATGTTCCTCGTTGAGGGTGATGGCAAGAATGAGCAGCAGATCGTACTCACTGCGGGAAAGTTTTTCGTTGTTCGCCTGGCGGATCTTTGGCCGCGGGAACAGCTTCATCAATTGGTACAAATTCTGGGTTAGCCCCAGCGAAATTTCTTTATCCATAGAGTTATGGTCACCTTCTATTTGGGATATAACTATTTTACCAAATAAATATTTTAGTTAGTAAAATAATTGTGTTAATATTATGTAAATTCCGTGGAAGAGAGGAAAAGGTTATTCTTCTCAAGTTAAGCCCAGTGGGATCAGGGTGCTGATATTGTGGATTATTATTCCCTTGTTATTTTAGAGTTTGGCCGCTTCTCGTTCGTAAAGGCCGGTTGCAAAGGCTCAATAGAAGGCTACTACCAATCGTATTTAACAAGAAACAAGGAAAAAATTCGTATTTTAGGGGTGTAAAACCATCAGCGTATCCCCCGTTAGATTAGATTTAGATGATAAAAATTTGACTTGTCAATAATTATGGTATAGTATATAATAACGTCCAACGGGGCGTTTGCCCCGTTTTTTGTTAAAAATTTCCTACCCTGTTCGTGTCACGCGTGAAGAGCCACACCCCCTGCGGCAGCCCACACGCGACGGCAGGGTGGGATTTTTTAATCCTAAGAACTGTTATAGAATTAAACAAAAACAACAATGGAGATTCCATTTATGAAACAGATCTCGGTAACGGATATGATCGCGGTGGAAGAGTTTGAAATAGCGCGCGGCACTAGCGTGGAAGCGCTGATGCAACGCGCTGGCGCGGGTCTTGCCCAAGCCGTGATCAGCTTTGTTGAAGAGGAGGGTGAATCCTCACATTGCGCGCTGGCGTTGGTAGGCAGCGGCAAGAACGGTGGTGATGCCATCATCGCGCTTATTCATCTGCTGGATGCCGGGTGGGAATGTAGAGCATTGCTTCTTGCCAAGAGACCCGCTAATGACCTCCTGCTTCAGGAACTTTCCCGTAGAGCCATCCCCCAATTCTCAATTACCGAAGCAGACGAAGGAAAAACGATCAGCCAAGCACTTTTAGGTGTTGATGTAGTATTGGATGGCATCCTTGGCACCGGTTTTAAAAACCCGATCAAACCCGATTTGGCTGCTTGGATGACCCAACTACAGCAAGGAATACTCGCGCAACCTAAAAAGCCCTTGGTTTTCGCGGTAGATTGCCCATCTGGGGTAGATTGTACAAGCGGCTATGCCGAGGCCTGTGTTCTGCCAGCGGATGTGACCGTTTCCATGGCGGGTATTAAACAAGGCTTGCTTCGCTTCCCCGCTTTTGAATTTGTTGGCAAAAATATCTGCGTTGATATTGGTCTATCCGAAGAAAATACGCTTTGGAAGGATACGGTAGACGAAGTAGTGGATGAAGCGATGGTGCTAGCCGCTTTGCCGAAGCGCGGGCTAACCACCCATAAAGGCAGCCACGGAGGCGTAATGGTGTGCGGCGGATCGATCCACTATGTTGGCGCTCCAGTCCTTGCGGCTACGGCAGCCTATAAAGTTGGCGCAGGTCTTGTTCGCATAGCCTCTACGGAATTTATCCAATCCGGCTTTGCTAGTAGTTTGCCAGAGGCGGTATGGTTGCTGCTCAATAGCGAGGTAGGCGCCATCAGTGAAGATGCCGCCGAGATCATCCTGAAAAATTTGGAGGGGGTGGATGCCCTCTTGATCGGTCCTGGTTTGGGTAGGGAGGCGACTACAACCAAATTCTTGCGAAAGATCTTGGAGTCGCGGTCAGCGCAAAATAACTCACGCCGAATGGGCTTTGCTGATTCCATATCCACCGAGAATCTATCGAGTGGCGCGCAAAACGCAAACCGTGGATCCCTCCCACCAATGGTGATCGATGCGGATGGTTTGCGCGTTCTCGCGGAGCAACCGGAATGGTGGACTTTGCTCGCTGCCAATACTATCCTCACTCCGCACCCAGGCGAAATGGCACAACTGACGGGCTTATCCACCGAACAAGTGCAAGCCGACCGCCTGCGGGTGGCAAAAGAGTATGCTTGTAAGTGGGGATGCGTAGTTGTTCTAAAGGGAGCATGTACCGTGGTTGCCGCTCCAGATAACCGGAGCGCTACGATACCGATCGCTACGGCAGCCTTAGCAAAAGCTGGCACCGGCGATGTGTTGGCGGGGATGATCAGTGGTTTGTTGGCGCAAGGCATGCCTGCTTATTCAGCGGCCTTTTGCGGAGCTTGGCTTCATGGCAGGGCTGGTGTGATCGCGGCTGAGATACAGGGAAATAAAAGAACACCAATCGCAAGCGACCTGTTCGAGTCGCTGGCACTGGTGTTCGAGTTGTTAGAGGGGGGTGGAGCTTAGTTGTACAGGCCCCAATCGAGTGCGGTGGGGTCTTCCATCATTGAAAAATCCCAAATGTCCATACCCATCTCAACGGTTACGGGCATTTTTAGTCCTTCCTGAGCTTTTTGGCGGGTGCTATCTACCATCGTAGGGCCATAAGGGCAAAAGGGCGTAGTGAGGATCATCGTAACACGCCCGGTGTTATTGGTGGTGTCGATGGCGACATCGCGAATCAATCCGAGAGCGATAATGCTCAAGCCTATTTCAGGGTCGATGACTTCTGAAAGGGAAGCGCGTACTTGATCAACAAGAACAGGGTGAGTTTGGTGTATAGCCCAAGTGGGGATATTAAGTTCTGGGTCTGACATTTCGTTACCTCTAATGGGATTAGGAATTATTTACAACGTACGTACAATGGTTTGCGCCGCTTAGTACGCATTGGATCTTATGGACGGGTAAAGCCAGCATAGAACTGATCAGGGTTTGGTCGAGCGCGCATACTTCGGGATGGTCTTGCCCAATTTGTAAATAGGGGCAGCTCACTTCATGGATATGATATTCAGTATCCTTCTTTTCCCATTCGATCACAAAACCTTCATCCGCCAGCAATTCCTGAATATAATTAAGTCTATCTTCAACACCCAAGCCAACCAGGTCGGCAGCATGTTCTTCCGCCATGATCTCGGCGACTTCACGAAACATCTCGGTGACCATCGGCTTCGACAGCTTTGATTTCATCTGGCTGAGGATGCGGGTAGTGAGCCTAAGATAACGAGTTGGAAATTTTTCCATACCGATTTCGGTGAGGAAGTATACCAACCTTGGGCGGCCAACGCCGTGCATTTCTTCAGCGGAATCGATCAGATTGAGCATCTGTAAATTGGTGAGGTGATGCCGAACAGAGATCGCGTTAATGCCAACTTCCTTCGCGATATCGTTGGTGGATATGCGAGGATGGGCAAGGAGTGTTGATAGAATTCTATCGCGTGTACTTTTCATGGCTTATATACCTAAATTGGAGTATATCAGTCACCTTTAGCATTGTCAATATATTAGATAAATATAATATAAATTATAAAAATGAACCCAAAAATACCAAACCCACCCAATAACGAGCTGGTCATTATTTTATTCTACCTGTTGGTAGCCTTCATTTTGATCGGGCTGTACATCGCGTCCTGAAATTACGCCCCGCCATCACCGTAGAATTCGGGATCGGTGGGGGTTTTTCCGGTAGTGTCGTACACATTTACCCATGTTCCAACCTTTGCCCAGTTGAATAGCCAATGGGCATCCCCGGGGTATAGGTTGACGCAGCCATGGGATTGCGGAAAGCCAAGACGGGCGCGCCAATATGCTCCGTGCAACGCTCGGGCTTTATCGAAGTACATTGTCCAGGGTACGTTTTCGAGGTGGTAGAAGTTGGGGGTGTTGCGCTCCCCGTTCATGGTTTCGCTTTCCTTCTTATCGAACACCTGAAAAAGGCCGGGCTTGGTGAAGAGCGGCTCAGCGCCGCTTGCCATTACCGTAGCGTAAATGAGCTTGTTGTTCTCGTAAACCGCTAGTGATTGCTCTGCCAAATCCACATCGATCCAACTGCCATCCGTAACGCCTTCGGGAGCGCTGGTTTTGGGGGTTACCACTGCCACCGAGCGGCCGTTTACCCACTCATTGATGCCGATCATATGCCAGGCTTCGCCCTTGATGATCATGGTTGCCCAAATATCTACTACTGGGTAATCGCTAACGCCGGGGCCGATCTCGCGGACAGGACGGTTGTAGTAGATCTCGGAAGGGGCAGCATACACCTGGGTTTGGGTGAATACAAATCCAAATGGCGCGATGGGAATGTTCTTGATCTCAATGCCAGGGAAAGGGGTTTGTACAGTAACGGTAGAGCCATCGCCGGGCATATATAGACCGTTGGGAAGAAGGAAGAAGGTGCCTTTTTCGGTATCGATTCGTTCGGTGTAAATAACATAGATCAGTTCGCCTGGGTTGATCACCTGCACAGCGCCTTTTTTCTCGCGGGCGGCATCGATGGAGGGGTAAAAGGCGGTGCCCGTGTCATTGACCAAATAGTAGCGGGCATTGATCACATTCAACTGAGGGTCGGGTGCGGTGTAGGCAAGACCGTGGGCTTGGTCGTACACCAAAGAAATTCCATAGGCATCACTGGTGACGTCGGTATAGGGGCTTGGATTGGTGCATTCAGCGGGCAGTTCGGTAAAGAAGCCAGGCGCGCATACCAGAACATTGTTTAGGGTTGGCTGGGTTGATATGGGGGAAGAAGTAAACGCCTGACTTGAAAGAGAAAGGACAAGGATCAGCGCAATTAGTGGAAAAGAAGTAGATTTATTCATAATGGAATTTTATCAAAATATTAGTCGTGCTATAATTTTATTTTAAAGAACTATGCCATCATACCATACCTTCGAGTTGTCCCTATGAGCCTGATCCCTCCTTCCGGCTATTACTATCCCAACAAGTTTGGCTTGCTGGTGATCAGCGCGCTTAAGGATGTAATGGGTCAAAACGGCATTGATGCCATCCTCACCCTCGCTAAATTAGAAGAAATGATCGATGACTACCCCCCAAGCAACCTTGATAAAGCTTTCGATTTTGCCTCCCTTTCCTCCATCCTGATCGCATTGGAAGAAATGTATGGCGGTAGAGGCGGCCGAGGTTTAGCATCGCGGGCGGGTAAGGCGTTGTTCGCCAACGGCTTAAAAGATTTTGGTACCGTTGCCGGTGTTGGCGACCTTGCCCTACGGGTTTTACCCCTCAATATGAAGGTAAAGATCGGTTTGCCGGCATTTGCCACCATATTTAACCAGATCAGTGACCAACAGGTAGAAGTGCAGCAAGATGGCGACGAATTTTTATGGAACATCACTCGCTGCCCTGTTTGCTGGGGTAGATCTGATGCAGCCAAGCCCGTCTGCCATTTGGCAGCTGGCTTGCTGGAAGAATCATTGCGCTGGGTATCCGGTGGTCGTGAGTTTACCGTAGTGGAAGAAAAATGCCACGCTTGTGGCGACGGTGTTTGCCAGTTCCGCATTTCGGAGCAACAATAAGAATGGGAAAAGCCTGTGCAAATCAATCATAAAATTTTGATCATCGAAGATGACTTTGATATCTCGGAAATGCTCGAGACCTTTTTCATCCAACAAGGCTACGCGGTTACCTCCAGCCATTGGGGTGAAGATGGCATCCGCTCCGCCACCGAAAAACGGCCTGACCTGATCATCCTTGATATCCGTCTGCCCGATATCGACGGCTACGAGGTTGCCCGCCGCCTAAAATCGGAGCGCGCCACCAGCGATATCCCCATCATCTACCTCACCGAGCGCCGCGACCGAGCTGACCGCCTAAAAGGGTTGGAACTAGGCGCGGACGATTACATTACCAAGCCTTTTGATATGGCAGAGCTAAAACTGCGCGTTAAAAACGTTATCAGCCGTTACCAACCACAGGTGCTAACCAATGCCCTTACCGGCCTGCCTGATGGTAAATTGGTGATCGAGCGCATCGAAGCCGGCCGTCGGGTTGAGAATACCTTTGTTGTCTTCAATATCCAAAACTTGCCTGCCTTTAGGCAGTTATGCGGCGATGATTTTGCCGACGATGTAGTGAAAAACTCCAGCACTTTGATCCGGAACGCCCTGCGCGATGCCAACATCCTCGAGGGGTTTTTGGGGCACATCACGCCTACCGGTTTCGTTATCATCTTCCGATCCACGGAAGCCGAACAATTCTATTCTCGATTGGTGCACCGCCTTGAAATGGCAATGGATTTCTTCTACCCACCCTCCATTGACCGAGCCGATATTGTGCCAGAGACCAAATTATCTCTTACTCATTCCTTCACCTTCTCAAAAGATCTCACGCAATATGATCTTGATGAGTTGGTGAATTACTTCATTTCGCTTTAAAAGAAGGACCTTCATGCGCATAATCGTCATAATCCCTACCTATAACGAAGCAGAAAACCTGCCCAAACTGGCCGCCGAGATCCTCGCTCTCCCTTTACCCGATATCAATATGTTAGTGGTGGATGACCACAGCCCCGATGGCACCGGCCAGATCGCGGACGCTTTGGCTGTTCGGTACGAAGGCCGCATCAAGGTGCTGCACCGCGCTGGCAAGCTGGGACTGCGCACCGCATACATTGAAGGCTTCTACAAAGCAATGGCGGATGGCGCGGACGCGATCGGACAGATGGACGCCGATTTTTCTCATAATCCCCAAAAATTGATCGAGATGGCAAAAGCCATCGAAACCCACGATGTGGTGATCGGCAGCCG
>CAIRYE010000366.1 GCA_903882765.1 uncultured Anaerolineae bacterium | reverse complement strand
ATCCAATGACCTTGCTTTCGCAAGCCGTGTTAGCTTTGCAGAATGATTCCACATTTGCCTCTGGGTACCATGCTGGGATGAAGAAAGACGTTTACTGGGAAGCCGCTCTTGAGGATAGCATGTCCCTCACCGCGAAATTACCTGTAATCGCGGCTTTTATTTATCGAATGAAATATTATGGCGAGAACAAGAAGCCAAAGTACAGCTCCAAACTAGATTACGGTGCAAATTTTGCCAAAATGATGGGTGTAGAGGATAAAAAGGGATATGCCGAATTGGCTCGTCTTTATTTCATTCTTCATAGCGACCATGAATCTGGCAATGTTTCAGCCCATACCATGCACCTCGTAGGCTCAGCCTTATCTGATCCATTCCTTTCCTTCTCTGCCGCGCTTAATGGCCTTGCTGGTCCATTACATGGTTTAGCCAATCAGGAATGTCTCGGCTGGTTGCTGGATGTTTATAAGATGTTTGGCAAAGTTCCTTCCCGTGACGAATTGTATAAATTCGCCTGGGATACATTGAACAGCGGTAAAGTCATCCCTGGATACGGTCACGCTGTTTTGCGCGTACCGGATCCTCGTTACACCGCCCAAATGAAATTCGCCAAAGAACGCTTCCCGCAGGATGATCTTGTACAGCTTGCGGATATGGTCTTCGATGTTGTTCCTACCGTTCTTCGAGAACAAGGAAAAGCAAAGAATCCGGCTCCCAATGTCGACGCCATTTCAGGCACCTTACAGTATTACTACGGCGTTCGCGAATTTGATTTCTACACCGTTTTATTTGGTGTTGGTCGTGCTTTAGGCGTAACCCCCAACTTTGTTTGGGCAAGAGCCCTTGGTCAACCACTCGAGAGACCAAAGAGCCTTTCCACAAAAATGCTCGAAGATATCGTCAAAGCTGCCCAAACAGCGTAAACACAGATACCTAAAAAATAAGAGACCACAATTTTTTGTGGTCTCTTATTTTTAACTTATTTCTTCGATCTCGTATTTTGGGATTTTTCGAATCGCCAAGTAATGATCGAGATCAGGCGTTTTGTTTTCGTATTCAACATTCATCAGGTCGCTACTGATGATAAAATCGGCAGTGGCACGGTTTGAGGCGGTGGGGATGTTGTAAAGAACCGCCAAGCGAAGTAAAGCTTTAATATCTGGGTCGTGAGGTTGTTGTTCTAGTGGGTCCCAGAAAAATATCAGAAAGTCGATCTTTCCTTCGGCGATCTTGGCACCAATTTGTTGGTCACCCCCGATCGGGCCGCTTTTAAAATGAGTGATGGGCAATCCGAGTTCATTTTCGAGCATACTGCCCGTTGTCCCAGTTCCGAATAAGTGATGATGGCTAAGCGTTTCGCGGTTGAACTTAGCCCATTCCAAAAGATCTCTCTTTTTATTATCGTGTGCTACCAAAGCGATTCGCTTTTTAAGCCCAATTACGTTTAAATTTTCCATTTTTCTTACCTTCGTTTCTAAAGATCCCCTCAAACTTATATTTGTGATTTCTTTCATAAAGGGGTTTTTTTAAGTGTAACATCAAAAATCGTATTGCCACCAGGGATAAAAAAAGGCCTCGAGAAAATCGAGGCCTTGAAATTGTTATTGCGCTGGTGTCGCTTCAGGGGCAATGCCTTGCCACGAGAACACTCTTTGGAGCGATAATTCGCCCGCTTCGGCCCATATCGTTTGACCTTGGTCATCAGAGCCAGATTGCCTAACGCTGACAATGTACCAGCGGAAGATATGCGGTGCGCTATCGCTTGGACGGAAGGTGGGTGGAATGATAAATTTTGTATCTGAAACATAATCAACCAACCTTCGGCCAACACCTTCGGTAACGTCCTCAATGACGACCATATACTTTTCATTCTCGCGTAAGGTACCGATGGAAGCCCATTGGAGGGTGATGCTATCGGTTGCGAGTGTAAAAGAAGCGCCATCAGCTGGGAGTAACAAGTTCGCCGCTGGGTATGGGGGTGGATTAGTTGGCGTGGGTGTGGGACCGGGTGTGGCTTCCCGTTCGCATAATGGGATCGTAAGGTTGAGGCCTAAGAAAACTGTATCTGTCGCGAGTCCATTATAGTTTTTGATGGCGTCCGCTGGAACTGCGTAGTTCGCGGCTATAGACCCGAGGGTATCATTTGCTTGTACTGTGTAAATCACTTTTTCGCAGGCAGATAGAGTAGCCTGGGCTGGTTCGAGTGTGTTTGTGGCGGCAGGCATTGGTGTTGGGGTTGGGAATGGTACCTTAAGAACCTGACCGATGGAAAGAGTATTACAAGCTGCTGGTAAGTTGTTGAGGATGATGATGCTCTGGACAGAAACATTAAAGCTAACCGCAATGGATGTGCACGAATCCCCTGTGGCGACGGTGTAATCAAAGGGTGGCTGGGTAGTAGAGGTTGGAACAGGAGTTGATGTTGGTGCTTCGGTAAAGACCACGGTTTGGGTTATGGTTGGTGTTACTGTAGCTGTGACATCCCCCGTTTTCGTGGTTGTTCCACCTGTCATTGAAATGACGATGTAAACTAATACCGCGCCAGTCACCAAAAAAAGTGCCAATAAACCGATCGCGGCTGGCAAGCTCAAGGTAATTTCAGGAATACGGCTGGCCTGGACAGATTCGGGATTTTTTGCTCTCCCGGTTTTATGGATCTCAGTTCCACACACAGCGCAGACAACGGCGGTATCAGATAAATGAGTTCCACAAGTTGGACAGATTGTTTTCAGTTGTTTTTGTGCCTTATTATTATTCATACAAAGAATAATTATACCATCACAGTTTTCCCGATCACAAAGCTTAGGTCAAAAACTTACCCCTCATAATGCTATAATCGAAAACAATGAATGACTCAAATCTTTACCGAATGATGTTTTTAATAAGGAAATTCGAGGAACGTGCGTTAACCGAATTTTCTTCTGGCAAGCTGGTTGGAACGACTCATGCTTATATTGGTCAAGAAGCGAACGCGGCCGGACTTCTCTATCACTTGGTTGATGGCGATATAGTATGGAGTAATCACCGTTGTCATGGTCATTTTCTTGCTTATGGCGGTGACGCCAATCAACTAGCCGCTGAATTGATGGGAAAAGAGACCGGGGTGGTTGGCGGGCGAGGCGGAAGCCAGCACATACATTGGAAGAATTTTTATTCCAATGGTATACAAGGCGGGATCGTACCGGTAGCTACGGGTATGGCCTTTGCTCAGAAGCTCGATGTTACAGGAAAGATCGCGGTTGTTTTCATTGGCGATGGAACCCTTGGCGAAGGAACTTTGTATGAAACGCTCAACTTAGCCGCGCTGTGGAGTATCCCAGTGCTGATCGTGGTGGAAGAAAATGGTTACGCACAAACAACGCCGGTTGAACAAGGAGTTAGCGGTAGAATTGCCGGCCGTTTTGAGGCGTTCGGCATCAAAACTTATGAGTTGGCATCGAGTGATGTGATTGAAGTGAGCGCATTAGCCCAAAAAGCGATCGAGTTCGTTCGTGGTAAGACCGCTCCGGCGGCACTTATTCTGCATACTCATCGATTTTCAGCGCATAGCAAAGGGGACGATACACGGGATAAAGAGGAAGTGAAAAAACTTAGGGATACTTATGACCCTTTGGAACTTCATCGACCACGGATTCAGATGGAAGAGCGAAATATTTTAGAGAAGGATGTAATGATTGTTGTTGACGAGGCTTTTAAATCCGCCTATGATGCGCCGTATCCCATTTTACGGGAAGAGTTGAAGTAGCCTATGACAACTGTTCTTGAACGATTAAATTTCGCTTTGCTCGATTCGATGGTGAAAAATGAAGATGTGATCCTTTTGGGGGAAGATATTCTTGATCCATATGGCGGCGCGTTTAAGGTAACCAAGGGATGTTCGAGCAAGTTTCCTGAAAGAGTTTTTACAACACCCATTTCTGAGGCCGCAATCACGGGAATTGCAAATGGTCTTGCTTTAGCGGGGAAAATCCCTGTAGTGGAAATTATGTTCGGCGATTTTGTAACATTGATCGCTGACCAATTGATCAACCACGCTTCAAAATTCCGGTGGATGTATAACGATCAGGTACGGGTTCCGATCGTTGTTCGCACGCCAATGGGCGGACGCAGAGGTTATGGACCGACCCATAGCCAATCGCTCGAAAAACTTTTTCTTGGAGTTCCCGGTCTGACAACTGTTGCCCCCAATGCCTATCATGACCCAGCTGGGTTGTTGAAATTCGCTATTTTGGAAGAAAAAGATCCGGTACTCTTCATCGAACATAAACTTTTGTACACAACATCGCTTTTAGAAGCAAACGCAGGGGAGTTAATCGACTTTGAATTCATGGATCATTTGGGAAATTATCCCGCAACAACATTTAAGTTCAAGGGCGTTGAGGAACATCAGGCTACTATCGCTACGTATGGGTATAACTTTGAACTTGCCCGTAAAGCAGCGTTGCAATTAGCGTATGAACAGGAACTATTTTGCGAGATCGTGCTGGTAACCCAACTATCCCCT
>CAIRYE010000365.1 GCA_903882765.1 uncultured Anaerolineae bacterium | reverse complement strand
GCTATGGCATTCCTCCATCAAACCGCCAAACGCGGCAAACTGATTGTTATACAAAAGCTCAGTAGCCTTGCGGGTGCGTTCAATTTCGTACACCACGTGCCGAGCGCGCATCAACGTAAGATCATCCAACTCCCCCGCGCTACCCTCTAACTGCTCAACCGATATATCGCGCAACGAGTTGATCCTGGGATACGAATGCCTTAGCCGCCGTACCGCCGCCTCGCAGCTCTCCCGCCGATTGTTATACTCGCCCGAGGTGAGCTTGCGCCGAATACTAGTATCCGCCACCACGATCGCCAACTGATCCGAAAGCGGCACCGGCTTCCACTCCAACGAGCGGCAATCCAACAACAGCAATTGATCCGCCAGACCGCAGGTAGAGGCAAATTGGTCCATAATACCGCAATTTACACCCACATACTGGTTCTCCGCCTTCTGACCAAGCTTCGCCATCTGCATACCAGAAACAGGCAAATTACCAGCCTGCTTATAAGCCATAGCAAAAGCGATCAACACACTAGCCGAAGAACTAAGCCCCGACCCGCGCGGAATGTTCGAAGAGAAAGCGCCCTGAATGGTCGGGAAGGCATAGCCCGCCTCTTCCAACACCCAAGCAACGCTGGCAGGGTAATAAGCCCACTCCTTCAGCGGCTTGCCGGCAACATCAGCCTTCTCCCTCAGGGTGTAGCTCGAATAACTCGCAACCTCGCCAAAATCCGCCGCCACGATCGTGTTAGCATCCCCTGCGGCCGGCGAAAACGCCAAATACGTTTCTAGATCAATAGCGGCCGGCAGCACAAAGCCATCGTTATAATCCACATGCTCGCCCAGCAAATTAACCCGCCCAGGCGCGCGCGCCACAAAAGCAGGATCGGTTCCAAAATGTTTTTTATAAGCCGAAATGGCCATCTCGCGTGGATGCATAAGTTTTTCCTTTAAAAGGTTGTTTTCTTAAATTATAAAATACTCTGCGTGTTTAAGCGAAATCACCATCACCCGACCTACCCCCATTCCCCACACCGATCAAACCAAAGCCCCGCGTAGCAGCTTGTCGCTGACAAGCAGGTTGGCGCCAGCCAACAAGATCTTCCCCCACCAACAAGTCCGCATCCCCGCAGCGCAGCCCCGCGTAGCTGCTTGTCGCTGACAAGCAAGTTGGCGTCAGCCAACAACCTCACCTCCCACCAACAACTCCAAACCACCAAATCCCCATCGTACGGGCAACCCTCGCGGTTGCCCTTTTCAGCCACCACCCAACCTAAAAACCAGACACCCCCACCATCCCCAAGTCCCAGCCCCGCGTAGCTGCTTGTCGCTGACAAGCAGGTTGGCGCAAGCCAACAAGCTCTTCTCCCACCAAAGACCAAAACCCCTTGGCCAACACAATATTTTTTCCCATGAAAGTCACTACTACCCTCCCCCAAAGCCTCACCCAGTACCCTAGATAAAAAAAGCCCCCTTTACCTCGCCGCCACCTCCCACGGCTGCCCAACCGATGGCGATTCCCGCCAAAAACCCCGCAGATCCTCCGCCCGCTTATAAAAGATCTCCGTACGCGTCTTCAGCAGCGAAGCGAAATACCCGCTTGCCTCGCCAATATCCTCATCACTGTGTTTTCG
>CAIRYE010000364.1 GCA_903882765.1 uncultured Anaerolineae bacterium | reverse complement strand
TTGGCGAGCTTACCAAAGATAACGCTAAAAACAACCATCGCCATTAATGGTTGAATAATTGCCCAGATTATGCCTAACGTGGTTTGTTTGTATTTAACAGAAATATCACGCCAAACCAAAAAGAACATCAACTCGCGAAACTCCCAAATCTCGCCGAGCCTAAGCTGATACCACCCTTTTACCGGTTTTACCGTGATCTCGTAATTTGAACCACTTTCACTTTCAATCATCCATTAACCTTTGTATTTCCATGCCGATAGATCTCGTCCAATTAGGGTTGTTAGCTGGTTTACTTCGTTCTCAAAAAGTTCATACAACTCTTTTTTCAAGGTTGGGTCAATGGGTGGATATTCAAAAGGTTTCATTAGAAAATCTTTAACAACCGCCTTGCGAGCATGCTTAGGAAAGAAGAAACGGAGAATGGTTTTGATCTTTCCTTTCTTAATTTTATTGAATTGGTTATCTAAAAATTGGTACCGCGGAACAGCGGATTCGTTGCTTTGGATTGATTTCAAAGCGATGCTCGAATCTACTCCCAAGAATTCCAGCAAATCCTTCATGCGCTTATCATAATCAATATACAGATCTTCCTGGATCATAAAATGAAAACTTTCCCGCGGGAATAGATCAAGAAATGGTTTCAATCGTTCCATATAATGGCTGGCGCGTAAATAACCATGGATCCCATTCCCTTGGTAGTAAAGGAGATCCCATTTTTCTTTCAATCTCTGGTCTTCAGTATGCACAGCTTTTTCAAAGCTAATAGAAGGATCTTCAGAGCCGAGCCGAATACGGTGCCAATAATGGGAATAAGCGCGTTTTACAGGGTCTCGGAAAATTACAATAAATTTGATTGGGCGATCACCATACAGTTCCTTAATACGTGGGGCAACCTTTTGGCTCCAGGTTAAGTAAGCAGGCGTAGCTTCAATGCGAACAGGGTACTTTGACGCGTTTGCAAAATAGCTATTTTCGTACCAATCAATCCCTTCGTGATAGTGTTTGTCAAAACTAAAAAAACGCAATTCTTTTTTGTGAGGTGTGTAAATTTGGGGGTGTTCTCTGAGGATTTCAAACAAAGATGTAGTCCCTGCTTTAGCCGCCCCAATTATTACTACATTTGGTAGTTTGTCGAAATTCATTGATGATCCTTTTCGGTTACAAGGCAAATATTTGTTAATTATAAACTGATTTACTGATAAAAAAACTTGTTGCTCTAAAAATTTGAAACCACCGAAGAAATTATGAAACGAAATTAATGAGGGAATACCAACAAAGGTAGAAATACTGAACGAATACCAAAATAAATGAAAACAATTTTTTACATTCGCTCAAATCGATTGAGAAGCATGTTAAAATCATCCAAGCGAACACATATAATCGAAAGTTTATATTTAATAACAATGATTACCATATTGATATAGGCATATAAAAAAATAAAAATTTACCTAGTTAATTCTCTTCTTAAAATTTATGTATCTGTTAGGGTAACAGGTATTAATAATGGAAAATTTGAAGAATAAAAAAATTCGTTTTGTGCTTATTATCGCCTTAGAAACGGTAATTTACTTCGGTCTAATAGTAAATGTCTGTGAAGCGGGGGATTGCCTAAATTTTAAGGGTTTTCTTTTTCCAGGTCTTACCGTATTTGCATTGGTTTTTTTAACGTTCATGGATTCAACCACCCAAAAGGTTAATGATGTGTGGCGAGCGAGGTTTGGGGAAATACCTTTCGCGATTCTACCAGGGCTAGTTCTTGGTTTTGTAATGGCCTTACTTTATTTTCAAAACATATTTCCCGTTTTAGTCAAAAGTTATTTTGCATATTCTGATCTGGTGTTTTTTCTGCTGATTACCCATTTCCTTTTTTCCCCAGGAATGGCTCATTTGTGGATGGTAAAAGAAAAAAAGTGGGTATTGTCATTATTTTCATTATTTGGGGTCGCTGCCTTAAGTTTGTTACTTATTTTTGGTAGCGATACCATAATAACTAACTTGCCCAACTCTTTGCTTATGTGGCAGGTTTTGGCGAGTTTTTTTGTGTTGTTTGTTGTATGTTTATTTAAAAATCTCTACCATCAAAAGAAATCATTTGACTGGATGATCTTCTTTCTTTTATGGGGAATCGCGGCTATAAGCTGGGTTTCGGTGGATCTGGGAAATACCTATTATTACCCGCTTCCCATTCAGGAAAACGGGCTGCGTTCCTTGGCTTCTGATGCTCGAAGCTACGATTGGGCGGCAAATTTAATGTTGATGGGGTTTGGGCGGGAGGTGAATTTTGGGAGCCGCCCCATTTTCATCACTTTGTTGACAGTATTAAAATTTTTTGTTGGGTTTGATACCCCCAAATTGATTTTTTACCAAACGATCCTTCTTTCTTCCATTCCGGCATTGATATACCTAATCGGAAAAGAACTCGGCAAACGCGAACTGGGGATACTCACAGCGGTATTTTACATTTTTAGAGAACGCAATGAAATACTAAACCCGTGGGGTACGATAACGGTGCAAAATATAATGACGGAACCTTGGATGATTCTAGGCGTTTTGCTCGTTACGCTTTTCTCCCTTAGATGGATCATCCGAAAGGAGAACAACCCAAAACTCGCCTTGGTTATCGGCGGTTTGGTCGGACTTTTTTCGCTCATTCGACCTAACATTTTATTTTTATTTCCCATACCTTTCCTTTTTACTTTCCAATTAGTTGCTAAGGACAAAAGGAAATTTGTTAGTAATATATTGCTTGCTGTGTTGTCGTTGATTTTAGTGGTTACACCGGTAATGGTTCGAAATATGGTCCATGGATATGGCGCATCTACTTTTTCTGGAAAATTAAATCTTATCCTTAAACGGTCAGGAATTATTATTAATTCCATAGAAAATTCGATAGCTGAAGAGGAAAAGGTCGAAACAAACGGAGGAAAATCAACAAAAAAAAACCAGAAAGGTGAAAAACCTCAAAAAGCTTCCGTTCCTGAAATTGCTCTTGATAAGCTTATATTGTCAGTTTCCATCCTTCCGCAAGATATGATACCTACGGATATCTCCTCGACTCAAGAAGGTGAATCTTGGAAAATATCCTTAGCCTTTATGTTGAACCTTCTGCTGTTGGGATTGGGCGTTTATTCTTTGTGGCGATCTCACCAATGGGTAGGTCTTGTTCCGTTAGCTGTATACCTATTCTATTTTTCAACCATCCTAATTGGTCTATCTCCAGGTAACCGGCATTTTATTCCAATAGAGTGGATTGTATTTTTCCTTTATTCCTCAGGGTTGTTATACACCTTCAAATTAATCTTCAAACAAATCGAACTGTTTAGCCCTGATGTGAAGCACGAAATAATAAAACAGACGGAGTATAGAAGTGATTGGCAGGTATTTGGTCTTTTGGCAATATTTTTACTAATAGGGTGTAGCCCAATCTTACTTGAGTTCAGTAATCAGCCAAAGCCATACCTATCCGTTGCTACCGAAGAAATGCGGCTTCCGGCACCGGTTCAAACCGCTCTGGAATTAGGTGGCGTAAGTTCTCTTGAACTAGAAGCGGCATTAAAAACCAATCCATCGTTACGGATTTATCAAGGAAAATCCTTCTACCATGAGTATCTTTATGGAGTTGTTTTTTTTAAGTATCCCGATGAATCTTTCTTCCATGTAGATTTTTCTATGAAAACGGAGGATGGTGTCAAAAAGTTTGTTGTGCCGTTATCTAGTTCGCCTGATCCAATTCCCAATGGTTCCGAAATCTTGGTCATTGGATGCGATGACCAGAAAAGTAACTTGGTTGCAGGATGGGGCTACGTGGTTTTGGATGATTCTCCTGAGCTGATTTTGCGAAACCCAAAGTCGGATCTAGAGTGCCCATTACCAAGAGTGTCTTGTAAAGAAAAATTGGTTGAAAAGTGTAAAAACATACCTTGGATTCAAGAGTGATGGAACTTCAGTATAATATTTTTATGGAATGCTGAGAATATGTAATTATTAGTGGGGTCGCACAAAAAGAAATAAAATAACAATTTCACCTTCCAAAAAAAACGGTCCCTGTTTGTTTGGTGGGTAAGAAAAAAACGGAACAATTAAGAGAATAAGTAGCTGTTACGGGATAAGGTCCTTTAGTTTGTACTTGAACCTACATGCAATAGTCATGATCGGTAGATAGTTGACTGATTTTGGCCCAACAAAATTTATGAGTGGGGTGAATTTTGCTACCTACACTTAGGATTGACTAAGGTAAAAAACTATAGCATAATTATCGTTAATATTTGTGGGTATAGGGATAGTACCGCGGTTCTAATTAGGAAAAAATTTGAAGATCATCCTCAGTTCGTCAACCAGTTGGAGTTTGTTCAATGCGCGTTTAGCCTATTCCAATTTTTTAAGGGATCAAGGTTACGAGGTCGTCCTCATGTCCCCGTTTGATGAATTCACTCACTTTTTGCAGGAGGATGGTTTTAGGTGGATCGAGTTACCGTTAAAACCTCGTGGTAAAAACTTCCTAGAGGAATTGAAATCCATCCTCATTATCGAATCGGTTTACAGAAAAGAACGGCCTGATGTTGTGCATCATTTCACCCCTAAAATGGTCCTTTATGGATCTATTGTGGCAAAGTTCTTAGGATTTAAATTGACGTATAATACTTTTACAGGCCTCGGGAAAATTTTTTCGGACGATGTAAACAAACATATCAAATTATTGGTCATTTGGCTTTTCAGCTACTTTTTAAAAAACTCGATCAATATTTTTCAAAATTCAGATAATCTGGAATTATTCAACAGCCTTCATATCGGACGGCCGCAGAATAATTACTTTATTCCTGGATCTGGGGTGGATACTAAGCGATTTGTTTCATCCCCTCAGCCCTCAAGTGCACCGGTTTTCTTGCTCCCCACCCGTTTTATTGAAGAAAAAGGAATTAAATTCTTTGTTGAAGCTGCAAGAATTTTATTAGCCGAAAAAGTAAATGCCCGCTTTGTTCTTGTTGGCCGTATTGAGCCAGATCAGCCGAATTCGATTACCGAAAAAGAAATTCTGGATTGGGTGAGCGAGGGGATCATAGAATACTGGGGTTGGTTTAATGATATGGAAGCTGTTTACCCAAAATCTCATATTGTTTGTCTGCCAACCTTCTACCTTGAAGGTTTACCCAAGGTTTTGCTCGAAGCGGCTGCCTGTGGAAGGCCGATGATTGCAACGGATGTACCTGGCTGTCGCGAAATAGTTAAAGATGGCTATAATGGTTTGCTTGTCAAGCCAAAAGATGTGGATTCGCTTGTTCGTGCTATGCGAAAATTGGTGGATAATCCAGATCTTAGAACCACCATGGGGATGAATAATAGAGCGATGGTTGATGAGCTTTATTCAAATAACCTCATCTTCCAAAAATATTTACAGCTATACCATAAAGCCGTAGGCCAAGAAAGCCTAACTGGTACCCTTTCTGAATTACCCTAACGGTTGATCTATAACTTGTAAAAAAATAACTGTAGGATGTACGCTGTATGTGCTAATACTGGGGATAATTGGGAAGACAAGAATCGTATCCGCGAGGCTAGTTTATCGAAATGTATTCCGATCTTACCAAAAATCTCGTGCAGTTTTGATACGAAAAGCCCCTTTTTGCACCATTGGTCGGGGAAGTTTTTTTACTCGATACGGATTCGCCAATTATCTCAACGCCAGTAGATTATTCCAAATTTTCCACGAACACCATTCGATTCGATTCAAAAAATCAAATGCGTCACGGTATACTGGCCCTAAGTGAAAGGGAGATTTCGTATATGAACGGCGTTTGGAAATGTCTAGGTTGGAATGTTCCCCGAGGAAAAATTGGCAATTGAAAATGGCTCGAAAATTTATAAGAAGAGACCAAATTTCGAGTAAAAAAATTGATCACAACCTTGTATCCCGAAAAAAAGCTGATGATTAGTAAACGCATTACAATAATCAACAGGCATTCTTGTTTCGTAGCGATGATTTATGTGAGAATTCACGAAAATCCTTACTTATGAATGTGATGTATTTCGGGATCTCCGAAATTCGATTTCCAAAGAGCTCTGATCATTACATGTAGGTGATGGACTACTGCGGATTTTGATATTGAAACAAATAAGGTCATGTTTTATGGTC
>CAIRYE010000363.1 GCA_903882765.1 uncultured Anaerolineae bacterium | reverse complement strand
TACAACATCTGCGCCGGCTCAGGAAATGACCAACATCGTTATTTTGAGCCAACCGGTTGGGATGGATTCAGAAATAACCGCTGAAGTGCTTGGCACGATGCCGTATCCAAAAGATAATATGAACCCGGCGATGATCATCGATAAGAACATGGTGATCGGGAAATACGCCAAGTTCCAATTGGGAGGTGGGTTACCGCTTACCTTGGATATGCTGCAAGATCGGCCCGGTATGGCGCAAACCGGTTCACAAGCGGCAAAAACCATTTCGCCAGGGCTGGTGGCTGTATCTATCCCTGTTTCGCAATTGTCTTCGGTTGCGTATGGCATCAAGGATGGTGATAGGGTCAATCTGATCATCACTACGAATTTCTATGATGTGGATACGGATTATCAGAGCAAATTACCGAACAATACCTCAGACCTAACAGTTTCACTTGGTGGTGAGACCGTTTCCGCAGAAACCAAAGACTGGATCATGCGGAGAGGTCGGGCGGAATTGGATAATTCGCTGAACAAAGCGTTTTATGTCGTTGCGCAGGAACCACAACGTCCACGTACCGTTTCACAGATGTTGCTCCAAAATATTCAGATCTTGCATGTCGGTGATTTTACCGTTGGTGGAACACAACAGGCTGCTGTTGTTGAAGGTCAACCAACTCCAACTCCAGCCCCCGTGTATCTTCCAAATGTGGTAACCCTGATGGTTTCCCCACAGGAAGCGATCGTACTGACCTACTTGATGAGTATTAATGCCAGCTTCAATATGGTATTACGCGCCCCTGATGATACAACCAAGATCGAAACTGATGCGGCAACTTTACAATACTTGCTTAGTCAATACCAGATCCCTGTACCTTCAAAACTTCCGTATATCATGGATAACGTGCCCTATAACAATCTGCCAAACGCAACTACGCCTTAGTTTTACGAAGGTATTTTAAAAATTACAATTTACAATAAGGAACCTGCACTGGTATGCCGGAAAATTACCGCATTTTCATCGTAGATGATATAACCGAAACCAGAGAGAATATTATTAAACTACTTCAATTCGAACCTGATATTGAAGTAGTTGGTTCGTTTGGTTCTGGGAAAGAAGCCATTGATATCGTTCGAAGTGTTGATCCTGATGTGATCTTGATGGATATCAATATGCCGGATATGGATGGTATTACCGCCACGGAATTAGTACGGAGAGCCAATCCAACAACTCAGATCATCATCCTTTCTGTGCAGGGGGACGCGAATTATATGCGCCGCGCTATGTTAGCGGGGGCACGCGATTACCTTACCAAGCCACCGATGACCGATGACCTTGTTTCCGCGCTTCGGCGGGCGGGTGATATGGCTCGGTCTGAACGCGCAAAACTGGCTGAGCAAGCTTTGTTTCTGAAGAATATGACACAGGTAGCCTTCAAAAAACGTGATGGGAAGGTGATCATGGTGTACAGCCCAAAAGGCGGCACAGGGGTTACAACCATCGCGGTGAACCTTGGTTTTGCTCTTAATACAGAAGAAACTCCGGTGTTGATCTTGGATTCCAATTTTCAATTTGGCGATGTGCCTGTTTTTATTAATGAGCATGCAAAAAGCTCGATACTGGATCTGGCTACCCGCTCGGATGAGTTAGAACCTGAGTTCGTCGACGAAGTTGTTTCGCGTCATTCAAAATCATCGATTCGCTTTTTGGCCGCGCCCCCGCGATTGGAACAATCTGAAGATGTGCTGCCTGAGCAATATTCCGCTGTGTTAGCTAGTTTGCGGGAGATGTACTCTTATGTGGTCATTGATAGCCCGCACATTGTAAATGAGGTAACACTTGCTTCGATCGATCACGCGGATATTATTGTTTTACTGGTTACCCAAGATATTCCGGCTATTCGTAATACCCAAATTTTCCTTGACCTGCTTACTTCTTTGAAGATCCCAAAATCAAAAATAATCATGGCCATGAACAAATTCGATAAACGTATTTCGAT
The DNA here is from genome assembly GCA_903882765.1 of uncultured Anaerolineae bacterium. Classification (GTDB taxonomy): domain Bacteria; phylum Chloroflexota; class Anaerolineae; order Anaerolineales; family Villigracilaceae; genus UBA5195. Next base: position 438 of record CAIRYE010000363.1, on the reverse strand, counting down.
AACAACCGAAAAAGTGAGCGAGAATCTAAAAATGGTCATCCCGATCAGCATCGGATTGGATGAAAAAACCGTATTGACCTCCGTAAACCGGGGAATTCCTTTTACCCAGGAACCAAACCAGGAGTTGGTTACTCAACAGGTTATCAAATTATCAGAGATCATTGTTGAAAAAATATCTCAAAAAGAATAACCTAATAAGAGACGGAGTATTTATATGTCACTATTAAAACGATTAGAGCAAGGCCAAGGCGCGAATGCAGACGCACAACCTCAGCAACCTGTTTTGCCTGATAAAACTGAAAAAAAACAAGGACAAAGCGGATCGTCGACGACATTATCTAGCCGGTCCTCGTTGGGGAATACCCCCGAACCTCGAAATCCAACCGCTGACATAAAAACCAGAGTTCAGAATAAGCTGATCAATGACCTCAATCCATC
>CAIRYE010000362.1 GCA_903882765.1 uncultured Anaerolineae bacterium | reverse complement strand
TATTACGGATTCAGAGCAATGCGCGGTTTTGATGACAAAGGCAAGGTTTTAAAGCCAGTTCCACAGGATGCCATTCATTTCACAGGGCATCACGTTGATCACGAACTCGTCGAGAACATCGAAGTGGATTGCGGTGATCGATTGGACCGTATGAAAGCAAAGGAACCCCGCCGATTCCTAGTTACGATGGGTGGGGCAGGCGCGCAGCGAGAACTCTTTAAAGCCATCATCGAACATGCCATCCCTCTCATCGAAAAAGATAAGATCGCTCTGTTCATCAACCTGGGCGATCACAAAGATAATTGGACCTGGTTACAAGAACAACTAGTCCAACATAAAGAATTGATCAACACCCACTTTACTTGGGAAGACACAAAACAATTTACCGATGGTATCCGAAAGAAAAGCGCTCACGGTTTGCACATCTTCCTATTTGATAACACCTTCCACGCTGTATATGCTTCCAACTACCTTATGCGTGTAATGGACGTGATGATCACCAAACCCAGCGAACTCGCCTTCTATCCCATACCAAAAATTTTCAACGCTCGCGTTGGCGGTCATGAAATGTGGGGCGCGATTCGCGGCGCTGAAATTGGCGATAGTACTGTAGAAACCCGCACAATTCCACAAACACTTCAGGCAATCGATCTATTAACCGAAGCGGATGATCTGCTTACAATGTATTGTGATTGCATTGTTAAGAACAAAAGCATAGGCATATATGATGGCGCTTACAAAAGCGTAGAGCTGGCAACCGGCAAGAAGTTCAACAGATAATTTTAATTTATTTTGGTCACGAAGGTTGGTTACACCCTTCGTGACCTTTTCTTTTAGATGGATCCGAATCCCACCAAATGAACCCTCTCCAATTCGAAACCACAGCTTCCCCTTTCTCGATCTCTATCAAACGAAATAAAGAGGTAATGGCGACTATCAAGCATGATACCTCCCCCGCAATCGTTATCACCTCGAACGAAACATCGATCACCGCGCTGTTTCCGTCATTTTCCCTGAACCTTATCCAAATTGGCGAAAATTGGAAACTTACAACTTCACCGGAAGAAGCCAATGCGGAAATTTTGATAGATGTTCCCGGGTACTGGTACGGCCACGGGGAACTGATCCATCAAAACTGGCCGCTAAATAAGATCATGCTTCAAAGCGCGCCTTTGATCACCTTTGATAACGGACCAACAGGCTTGAGTGGGGTTATGTCCCCAGCTTGGTTTTCGTCCAATGGCACCCTTCTGATCGCAGATTCCCCAATCGAGTTAGGTATCAACCAACCGCCAAAGGATTACCCAAAATTCAAATGGACTTTTGTGACTGAAGGACGCGGCGCGTTTTCTGATCGACCGTTTTTGGATGACGATCATCTCGGTGATGGTCTTTTTTCCTTTCGCGGAAAAGGACTAGATCTAAGTTTATCCTTTACTAATAATGCCGTGGAGGCCTTTCACGATTTAGTAAAAAAATTTGGCCATCCAAGCAATTTGCCGCCAGAGAGCCTATTTGAGAAACCAACTTGGACGACTTGGGCACGTTACAAGACTGCCATCAACCAAGATGTGGTGCTTGAGTATGCCGCTGACATTATCCGCCACAATTATCCATTCAATATTTTGGAAATTGATGACCGCTGGCAAGTTTATTACGGTGACCTAAGTTTCGATCCAAACCTATTTCCGAACCCAAAAGAAATGGTTGATAAGCTTCATAGCCAAGGTTTTAAAGTAACGCTTTGGGTAATTCCCTTTTTAGATCCACGTTCGTTCGCGTTTTCCGAAGGAGAATCAAAGGGATACCTTGTTTGTAACCCAAATGGCGTACCATATCTGGTTGATTGGTGGCAAGGCAAAGGCGGCTTATTGGACGTAAGCAACCCCGCCGCATTGGATTGGTTCTTTGACCGTTTAACCAAGCTTCAGAATTCCACCGGTGTGGATGGATATAAATTTGACGCTGGGGAAGCTTGCTTTCTTCCAAGTGATGCCGTTACTTTCGGAATGATTTCCTCAAATGACTACACCCACATCTATGTTGATGCCATTGCCAAGCGGTTCCAATTTACCGAAGTTCGCTCGGGGTGGAATAATCAGAAAGCTGGGATCTTCTTCCGCCAATGGGATAAGACCACTTCGTGGGGGCTCGATAATGGCTTGCATTCGGTTTTGACCGGCATTTTAGCGCTTGGATTAGCCGGTTACCCATTTGTTCTCGCTGATATGGTCGGTGGAAATGAGTATGATGAAAAAGCCAGCCCTGAGATGATGATCCGTTGGACACAATTGAATGCTTTGCTGCCATCCCTGCAGTTTAGTTTAGCGCCTTGGGATTATGGCAAAGAATGCGAAGAGATCTGCCGAAGATACGCTGCCATGCATGTTGAGTTTTCGCCAAAAATTATTGATATCGCCAAATCTTCCCTTATAACCGGGATTCCGATCATTCGACCCATCTTTTGGCATTCTCCGCATGATGAAAAAGCACTTCTTTGTGATGACGAATTTCTATTGGGCAATGAAATTCTAGTCGCCCCAGTGGTAACACCAAACACCCTCGAGCGGGATATTTATCTGCCAATTGGTAATTGGCAAGATTATTGGACACATCATATCTTCGCTGGGCCGATCAATCTAGAGAATTATCCTGCCCCCTTGCAAGTATTACCTATTTTTATTCGAATCGAATAAAGGAGACACGAATACCATGAGCATTCATAAATTTCCGCATAATTTTCTTTGGGGCGCGGCAACTGCTTCATATCAAATTGAAGGAGCTTGGAACGAAGACGGCAAAGGCGAATCGATTTGGGATCGTTTCAGCCACACACCCGGAAAGATCACCAATGCTGATACTGGGGATGTCGCTTGCGACCACTATCATCGATATACAGAAGATATTGCCCTCATGCGTACCCTTGGGTTAAAAGCATACCGGTTTTCCACCGCATGGGCTCGTGTGTTTCCAAGCGGCAGAGGATGCATTAATACCAAAGGATTAGATTTTTATGATCGACTGGTCGACGCAATGTGTGCCGCCAACCTCGAACCTTTTCTTACACTCTATCATTGGGACCTGCCACAAGCACTTCAAGACCAAGGTGGCTGGACGAATCGCAACACCGCCTATGCCTTTGCCGATTACGCTGCCGTGATGACCAAATGTCTTGGAGATAGAGTGCGAAATTGGACAACCTTCAACGAACCAAGTGTAATAACCTTCATAGGGAATCTAACTGGTGAACATGCCCCGGGGATTAAAGATACCAAGATATCTTACCAGGTCGCTCATAACCTGAATGTTGCTCATGGTTTGGGTGTTCAGGCGATTCGTAGCGCTAATTCAAAGGTGAACGCCGGAATCGTCCTCAATCTGTGGATGGCTGAACCAGCTACCGAGGCTACTCAAGATGTGGAAGCTGCCAATAACTTTTGGGATGTGAACGAAACGCTCTTCCTTGATCCCATTTTCAAAGGGTTTTACCCACCGGCGGTATACGAAGCGATCGGCGAAAAAATGCCCGAGATAAAAGATGGTGACCTAGCTTTGATAGCGCAAGAGTTAGATTTTGTTGGAATCAACTATTACTCCCGCAATGTGATCAGTGCTAGTGGAAAAATGAATAAGATACCAGGATCTGCATATACTGAAATGGGCTGGGAAGTATGCGCCCCTGCCCTACGCCGAATGTTAGTAAAGATCAACTCCGAATACAAACTGCCGCCGATCTACATTACAGAAAACGGCTCCGCCTTCCAAGATACGATTAGTTCTGACGGAAAAATTCATGACCCTGAACGAACAGATTACTTACGACAACACTTCATCCAAACACATTTGGCGATGCAAGATGGGGTGGATATTCGTGGATATATGGTTTGGTCCTTGCTCGATAATTTTGAATGGGGGCATGGTTTTTCTAAACGCTTCGGTATGGTGCGGGTGGATTATGAGACCCAGAAGCGAACCATCAAAGATTCGGGGGAATGGTACGCCGAAGTGATCAGAACAAACCAAGTTCGGGAATGAGAGGATTTTACCTACGCGAATCATAATCCTTTCGAGGCGGATTAGGAGAAATATTAGGTTTGATCAACCATCCATCATCTTCTATTAAAAGAAGACTTCGTTATTATTTTTTTAACTAACGGATGATTGATAACCTTCACTTTGAGAAAAAACACCTGCTTTATAGCCTCTATTCCGGTTTGAGCAATTACCGTAAAACCAAATTACTGGAATTGTCGAGACCTCAAAGTTGTCGAAAAAACAATAACGGTATCCTTTAAATATTGAGGGAACACCTTTTATTTTGTACTTGGGGCGTTTATCTCGCTCAATTTGTCGTCCATTAATTTTTCCATTTCTTTCGAAATTTCGGGCAAAACAGTGAATAGATTGTTTAATTCTTCCGGATCTTCCTCGAGATCGTAAAGCTCTACCCCCGAGTATTCGGGGTATTGATACTTGATCATTTTATAGTTTTTGTAATGAAGCGAAAATGAGTATTCATTGATCGGCGAATGAGGAGTATTTAGCCTGGCATCCAAAGTGAATAACTTCCTATCTGGATCGTCGATCCCTCCAAGCCCGGGGAGCAATTGCCCGCTTGCCCAAGTTGGAGTCTGAATATTAGATAGATGTGTGATTGTTGGTAATAAATCGATATTTGATGTTTTTGAAGAGATATCTTCTCGCGATATCATTCCTGGACGAGAAATAATCAAAGGAACCTTGAGAATTGAATCATACATCATTTTATCTCCATGTCCAATATGACCTCGTTCGAACTGCTCACCGTGATCTGAAGTTAAGATAATATGGCTGTTATCGCGCAAACCCGAACTTTCAAAAAAGGTAAAAAGTCTAATTAACTCCGAATCCCAACTCGCCAAATAAGCATCGTAATTGGTACGCGCAAGTTCCATTTCTTTTCTGTCAGTCGGGTTTTTTATTAGGGGATGATCGGGTTTACGAACCGGATCATAATTATCGGTTGAAAACGATTCAAAAAACTTATTATATGGACTATAAGGTGCGTGTGGGGTGTAGCAATGAAAATACACCATAGATGGTTGTTCGATCGATTTCAGAGTTTCAATCAATCCATCCATCATTTCCGCTAAATCAAAAAACTCAATACTCGATGGCACAGATGTTGCATAATTGTCCCCATACCTTTGTTTGACTTTCCTTCGATCTATTTTGATGGCAATTTCATTAATTAAATTAAAGAAAAGAGAGCCTTTGACACCAACATTGGACCGTAACAATCCATTCTCAATACTCGAGAATGCCAAGTAAGAATCATTAACAAATAATTGCTCGTCATAGAAAACTTGATTGTTTAGATTGAATCGACCAAAAGGAATATGTTTTTTCAATCCACTACCACTTTGACCTAATAATTGGTCAGCATATACATTTTGGGCAAATCCTATCGTATTATGGGTACCTACCAATGCGTTGAATACCTGTTTGTCAGCAAATTCATTACTAATCAACCCTCCAAGGTTAAGAGCTCGGTGCTGCCAGGGATTCGTACCAGTCAAAATGGAAGCTGTGCCAGATACAGTAAAGTTGCCATTTGCATGGTGATTATGGTAAACAATCGATCGCTCAGCAAATTTTGCAAGGTTCGGCATCGTATTTCGCTTATACCCATACAATTGCAGATTCTTTGCTGACCAGGCATCAAAAACCATAAGAATTATATTTTGGCCATTTGTTGAAACGGCAGGAAACTGCTTTGTAATCGGTTGAATGATGATTGATGCTGGGAAGAGTGCGAACATCTTGAGCATATCACGGCGGGACAATTCATTGTGCATATTTATTTTTCCATTCTTCCAGCTCAAAGCATAATTTTTCGTTTTTGTCGATCTATTTGAATAATTATAACTGGCGGGGTTTCATCTTCAGATTGAAATAATCTCAATAATTTCCTTAGCCCACTTATCCAAATCAAATATCCACTTTACAATTTTAACCTAGATACCACTTGATTTTTTTGAAAAAATGAGACCAAAGCAATAATTAATAATGACAATTGGACGGTTTAAACTAGACCAATAGGAAATACCTAATCCTTAATAACTTAAATTCCCATCAAAAAATATTGATTAATAGCCAAGCAACAAATTGGTTGGATGATAAAAGTTACCAAACTAAATGTTATTTAAGATGCCGCCTTGATAATTTTCAAAGACAAAT
>CAIRYE010000361.1 GCA_903882765.1 uncultured Anaerolineae bacterium | reverse complement strand
CTGGGATAGGTCAAATTGAGAAGAATTCTTTCTTATTTCTTTTCATTACTTTCTCGTTGGACCTATTTATTTTATTGATCCCCTGTTGATAATGGTCTAATAGTTTATTTCCTGTTATCCACAACTCGGTTTAAAAGCCATATTTGGGGAAATGGAGCGGAATTTATACAATTAATTGCGGTGGATATTCTGTTTTTTCTGCGGTTATCCACAGGTTTTGCCCGGATATTACCAAGATACCAACAAGGTTATTCTATTCCGTAGTCTTCGCTAACCTGTTCTACAATTTCTTCGACGCGTTCTAGGTAACTATCAAGCAAGGTGTTCTTTTTCAATAGCGCGGGAGTATCGAAACCAATTTCAGAGCTGATCTTTTTCCAATTGCTGGCAATGATCTTACTCTCGGCATGCTCTTCGCCGATGTAGGCCCAAGTGAAGGCGAATGGCCAAAAGGCGGATAAGGGGAAATCGCTTTTTAGTTGGCTGTTGATGGATGATTTGAAATAGTTAAGCCGATTGGGGTGAATGGTGTACGTTGAGTAGGCTTTGGTGGCTTCCGCAAATGATTTTTCCCATTCTTCCATATGGCTTGAGATCAGGTCGGGCTGTTTTGAGTTTGAGATGCACGAAAAAAGCATCGGGACCAGATCGTCCTGCTCTAATGTTGTTACTAGAGAATAGAACTCAGAAAGGAAACGCCTTTTTGTGAAGGGGTGTTGGTTGAGGCAGGCAAAGGCGTTACCCGCGTCAAAAACAGCTTTAAGGTACTCCCTTGGATTGATCTTTTCGGGATAATTTTCAAATGTGTTCCAGCGGCCGCGTGCTTTTTGAAGAAAATACTTGACCCTGCCAATGATATTTTTGGGGTCATCGAATTGGGAACGCAATACCGACTGGGTGTACTCAAAAAATCGGTTGTTTTGATGAATTAACATCGGGTCCCACATTGCCCAACCTCGCCATCCGTCGGTGCGCAACTCTTTGGGATTGCTGTAATGGGCTGTCTCTTCAAAGAAGAGGTCAAAATGATATTCGTTCGAAATTTTGACCAGTTCCCGTTCACGTGGAATTTCGCCATTATGCAGGATGAGCAAATCTACATCGCAAGCTTGGTCTAGGATGGCTTCTTCTGGACGAACTGAGCCAACCAAAAAAACCGCGTCTACCTTACTATCCTTCTTGAATCGTTTTTCAACGAGTTCGTTGGAAAGATCGACCAGAATGTCTCGAGTTATTTTCATAGTGATTGGGTATCCAAAAGGGAGGGTTGGTAGGGCATGATGCTTAAAGATTCCCGAATCTTGTTTTCAATATGGACAAGGTGGGCTTTGTTCTTCACAAAATCCAAAGGATTGGAATCGATGATCAGGTAGGGTGTTTTTATGGATGTGAAAAATTCATCATATGCCTGAACCAGCTCAGAAATGTAACCCCGTTCCATCGTGCGTTCGTATGAGCGGTCTCTCTGGGCAATGCGATTCATAAGGGTATCGGTATCCGCGGAAAGATAAACTGTTAGGTCGGGCAGGGGTATTTTCTCCGCTAGCGCCTCGTGAACGCGATGATACATTTCTAGCTCATCCCCCTTTAGATTGATCCGGGCGAAAAGGGAGTCTTTGAAAAAGGTGTAATCTGAGATGAGGGTCTTGCCGGAGCTGATATATTGCGGGATGGTGTGATTTTGTTGCCGATAGCGGCTGAGTAAGAAGAAGATCTGCGTCTGAAAGGCGTAACGGGCACGGTCACCATAGAAATCAGAAAGGAAAGGATTTTCTTCAAATACCTCAAGAAGAACTTCGGAATCTTCAAATTTTGGTTGTAGTAAACGAGCAAGGGTGGTTTTACCCACACCGATAACACCTTCGATCGCGATATACATATTTCTCTCTCCGGAAATTGATTATAAATGAAAAATCGACCTCTGGCCTGACCGTTGAATTTTAAGACGTCGTATAATACCAATATGTCCTTTTACGAAAAATTGGTGTACGCAAGGAAAAACCCGATGTTTGGCAGGTTCGCCTACCTATTATTAAAGCTGCTTGGAATCGAGATACCCCTTTCAGTAAAAATTGGCGAAGGGTTGCTTATTCATCATGGCGGCGTAGGGATCGTGGTTCACCCAAAGACAACCATTGGAAAAAATGTGAGTATTTACCCCGGGGTAACCCTGGGCCGCGCCGATGTTTTTCGTTCAGCGGCTAAGTCCAGATTCAAAGAGATCGTTGTTGAGGACGGGGTTATTCTAGGTTCTGGCGCTAAAGTATTGTGCAGCGAAGGGGCGTTGGTGGTTGCAGCCGGTTCCGTTATTGGTGCAAACGCCGTACTGCTCTCCTCTACGGCTGCCAACGAGATTTGGGCGGGGATACCAGCAAAAAAAGTTGGTCTGAGGGATGAACCCTTCGATGCCTGAAAAGATCTGTATCCTTCCGCAGGTGCACGGAATAGGTGGTATGGTTTCCTTTTTCCACAAATTTAGCGAAGGCGCCGCCAAACAAGGCGTAGAAGTGACCACGAATGTTAACGACCCAGCTTGCTCGGCAATGCTGATCATTGGTGGAACGAAGGATCTGGCATCGATCTACCAATTCCGAAAAAAAGGGAAAAAAGTAGCGCAACGGTTGGATGGCCTTAATTGGATCCACCGAGTTCGACCGATCTCCTTTAGGCATAGCTTGCGCGCTGAATATGGCAATTTTGTTCTCAAAACCATCCGCCGGCACCTGTGCGACGAGATCGTTTACCAATCAGAATTCTCCCGCACTTGGTGGAATGAACGATTTGGGGCTGTGGAAAAACCATCAACAGTTATTTATAACGGCGTAGATCTGCAAACCTATACTCCAAAAGAACGTCCAAAGTTTCCCCCTTTCAGAGTTCTGGTAGTAGAAGGATCAATGGGCGGCGGGTATGAATCTGGATTGGAGAACGCCATTTTATTGACCAAAGGGCTGCTTGCCCGAAATATGGCGGTGGAACTGCAGGTGGTGGGAGAAGTTGAACCTTCCTTACAGAAAAGCTGGGAATCCAAGATCGAATTTCCCATCCTGTGGACGGGAAAAGTGCCTCGGGAGCGGATCCCTGAGATCGATCGCGGAGCCCATGTGTTATTTTCCGCAGATATCCACCCCGCTTGTCCCAACTCGGTAATGGAATCGATGGCTTGCGGTTTACCGGTTGTTTCGTATAATACCGGTTCGTTAAATGAACTTGTTACGGATGACTGCGGGCAGGTGGTGGCATATGGCAGCAACTCTTGGCGATTAGAAAACCCTATCATCGATAATCTGGTAGACGGCGCGGAAAAGATCCTTAAGGATTGGGATCGATTTAGTAAAAATTCTCGACAAAGGGCTGAAGAACTTTTTGGTTTAGAGTTGATGG
>CAIRYE010000360.1 GCA_903882765.1 uncultured Anaerolineae bacterium | reverse complement strand
CAAAGCATTGAGACTTACGAAGGAAACACCTTGTTCTACCTCGTAATCTGCGTCGGCTGCGGTCGCGAGAGCTGCGGTTACATCTTTGCCGGCTTTGTCGGTCATTTTTTCAACACCAACAACGAGAGCGCTTTCAAGCTCGCCAGAGGCTACCGCCATAAGCCCAGCCCTAAAAGCGGCGCTGCCTGAAGCGCAAGCTGATTCGATCTTCATCGCTTCCTTTCCCCACATTCCTACCCAGTCAGTGATAAACGTTCCAAGCTGGTTTTGACCGCCAATGAGAGGGGATAACATATTCCCAACATAGAGGCCGTCGGGGTGTTTGATGTTCGCGTCGTCCATTGCCGCAAAGCAAGCTTCGCCGGCTAATTCACGCAAGGATTTATCCCAGTGTTCATCAACCACAGTTTGTCCAATTCCTAAAATCGCAACAGGTCTCATTCCATTCTCTCCATAAAGTACTACATTGTTATTTTACATAACAAAACTATCAAAGCCTATCTAAGTTATCCCTTGGTTATAATTAGAGCAGTAGCAAGTAAAAAACAATAAAGGATTTAAGAGATCACATGAGAAAAACACTTCTTGTTTTGTTAATTCTAGTTGTACTGATCACAGGATGCGTAAACCAAATGGACAAATCGGATAACTCTTCAGGGCAGGCAAAATTACCCAAACTAGAAGGTGTTTGGACGGTTACGCTCAATCAATCTGGAGGTCTGTTGGGTTTATCAAGAAATTTGATCGTTACAAGCAGTGAAGAAGCGATCCTCTTCGACCAAAAAACGATGAGCTATCTTCCCGGCGCTCTGAAAAAAGATCAAGTTGCAAAATTTAGTAATGAATATGAAAAAGTTGCTATAACGAATGTAACAAAGAAAAATGAGTGCGCTGATTGCTTTCAATATGATCTGCTTATTGAAGTCGGCAAAACAAAGCTAAATCTTACTTATAATGACCTTGACGCTGGTCAAAATGGGTTAGGAGCTCTAACGCAATATATGGTTAGTTTGATGGATGAGGCCGCTCGGAAATGACCGCTACGGAAAATGAGTTGAGCGCTATGATCCGCGAAAACTTATCCGATTTCCATCCTGATTCTGCCAGGTATTTGCTGGAACATATAGTTAGCATCGGCCGCAAACCAATGAATCAAAGTACTAGCGCCATATGGGCGTTTGGATCAAGGGTATTTCTAAACTCGCATATTTTTCCTGTTGGAATCGATCTCAAAGATCCGCGGCTTCTGTCTACTATCGCTCACGAGATCAGGCATTTACAACAAGGTCCTATCGTCGCATTTTCGGTTTACGGTGAGTTGGATGCTTGGCAATTGGGTTTTCAACTTTATTATTCGAAAGTAAACCAAGCAATGCCGACAGTATTATCGGACTTATTGGCTTTACCACTTGTTTTGGATAGATCGGTCTTGAAGACAGCAAGAAAATTAATGTTGACTTATGCAGGTCGAAAATATCGGATTGATTTGTACCCATTATTTCCGATCACGAAAGAAATAGGGTATTTGCTTGGTTTCGTAAAAACAAAGTTCTAAAATGAAACAAAAAGCCCTTAGAATTCATCAAGATAAGTAACAAATCAATATCGAGGAAAATATGACTTTCAATTTAGGATCCATTTCTTCTCTCCCGACCCATGGAGAAGAAAAACATGTAAAAGTGCTTGTGTTAGGCTCCGGTCCTGCGGGGCTAACCGCGGCGTTATACGCTGCTAGGGCTGAATTAAACCCGGTGGTACTCACTGGTATGGAATTAGGCGGGCAGGCATCGTTGACCCATACGATCGAAAATTACCCTGGGTTTCCAGATGGCGTTGGAGGTTCGGAATTAGGAGATCTTTTTCAACGTCAGGCTGAGCGGTTTGGCGCAAAGGTGGAGTTCGACACAGCCAATAGTGTTGATCTATCCCAACGGCCATACAAAGTTGTTTCAGATAACGCTGTTTATTTTGCTGAGACGTTGATCGTATCTACAGGCGCAAGGCCGAATCACCTCGAGGTACCAGGGGAAGTGGAATTGACCGGTAAGGGTGTTTCTTATTGTGCCACCTGTGATGGTTGGTTCTTTAAAGATAAGCAAGTTGTTGTTGTTGGTGGCGGAGATAGCGCTCTAGAGGAAGCCTTGTTTCTAACTCGATTTGCTTCCAAAGTTACCATCATTCATCGAAGAGACTCGTTCCGTGCTGGAAAGGTGTTGCAAACACGGGCATTAGAAAACCCCAAAGTTGAAATCATTTGGAATACCGTTGTTACCGAGGCTAATGGGAAAGAAAAATTAACGTCTCTAAAAATTAAAAACCTTGTCACTAATGACCAAAAAGAATTTGTGACCGATGGTTTGTTTGTTTTCATTGGACACACACCTAATACTCAAATGTTTGTAGGCCAATTAGAGATGGATGATCTTGGTACGATCGTTTCGAACAAATTTATGGAAACCAACAAGCCGGGTATTTTTGTCGCTGGGGAGGTCACCGATTCACACTTCAGGCAGGTGATCACATCCGCTGGTATGGGTGCTGCCGCCGCAATTCAGGCGACACATTTCTTGGAAAACGAAGAAATTTCGGTAAAATAGTCCGTTTTAATAGCAATAATTACATAAATTAAAATACAAGGTGACAAAAGGAACTTACATAACATTCCTTTTCCCCTTAAAATTAGAATGATATTGACTGGTAAACCCAGAAAATCGATAAATCTTGTTTTTTCCTTGGAGGAATGATGGCAAAGGTTTCTATTATTGGCGCCGGCATGACCGGTGCCACAACCGCACATTGGCTGGCGGAACGTGAATTAGCTGATATCGTTCTTGTGGATGTATTGGAGGGTATGCCACAAGGAAAAGCCTTGGATATGTTCGAGGCTATGCCTATCATTGGCAAGGATGTTAGCATTGTTGGTTCAAATGATTATGCCGCAACAGCTGGTTCGGATATTATTGTTATCACCGCTGGATTGCCACGCAAACCAGGTATGAGCCGTGATGATCTACTTACGATCAACGCAGACATTGTTGGTAAAGCTACCCTCGAGACATTAAAATATTCCCCCGATGCCATTTTTGTGATCTTAACAAACCCATTGGATACAATGGCGTATCACGCTATGAAGGTTGGAAAGTTACCCGCTCATCGTGTTATTGGTCAGGCTGGGATTCTTGATTCCGCTCGTATGCGTGCCTTTGTTGCTTTAGAAACTGGTGTTAGTGTTGAGAACATCAATTGTTTCGTTTTGGGCGGTCATGGCGATGAAATGGTTCCTCTCACCAAAGCTTCCAACATTGCAGGTATCCCACTTTGTGATTACATCCCCGCTGAAAAATTAGAAGCTATCGTCAATCGAACCCGTAAGGGTGGCGGTGAGATCGTTAATTTACTCAAAACCGGTTCCGCTTTCTATGCTCCATCCGCCGCGATCGCTCAAATGGTTGAAGCGATTCTAAAAGATAAGCATCTCATTGTTCCTTGCGCTGCTTATATGAATGGCGAATATGGCCTAACCGATATGTTCTTTGGTGTGCCGGTTCAACTAGGACGCAAAGGTATTGAGCGCATTCTAGAATACAAGCTCGATGCCGACGATAAGGTTGCTTTCGACAAATCCGCGGCCTCCGTAAAGGAAACAATTGAAGCGCTCAAGGGTTTGGTAAAACTTTAATTCAAGAAATGAGAGGTAATTCTTTGTAATTACCTCTATCTTTTTCTAAAGGAGCAATTATGATTCTGCACGATAAGATCGCTGAACAATTACCTTCTTGGCGCGAGCGCTATAAAGTATTAGCGAAAGAACATGCTGAAGTGGTTGTTGACAAGGTAACGATTGGTCAGGTTGTTGGTGGTATGCGCGACATCAAATCCCTCGTTACCGATATTTCCTTTGTCGATCCTGCTGAAGGAATTCGTTTTAGAGGCAAGTCAATTCCAGAAGTGCTAAAACTGCTTCCAAAACCTCGCGGCGCAAAAATGCCTTATGTAGGCGGTTTGTATTATTTGCTGATGGTAGGGGAAGTTCCAACCCGAGAACAAGCGCAGACTGTGGAAGCTGAATGGGCAGCCAGGTCAGATGTACCTGATTATGTTTATAAAATGATCAAGTCCATGCCTAAAGAAACACATCCAATGACCTTGCTTTCGCAAGCTGTGTTAGCTTTGCAGAATGATTCCGCATTTGCCTCTGGGTACCATGCTGGGATGAAGAAAGACGTTTACTGGGAAGCCGCTCTTGAGGACAGTATGTCCCTCACCGCGAAATTACCTGTAATCGCGGCTTTTATTTATCGAATGAAATATTATGGCGAGAACAAGAAGCCAAAGTACAGCTCCAAACTAGAT
>CAIRYE010000359.1 GCA_903882765.1 uncultured Anaerolineae bacterium | reverse complement strand
CCTTTAGAAGGATTCTTACTTTTTTCCATTACTCAAATTGCAGTTCAATTTGACAGAGCAGATATGTGTTCCATTCTTAACTTCGTAGTCCATCGTAAGTACTTAAAGCAGTAGTTATCGCGTTACCCACAGAAAATATTCTCAAAACATCCGAGCATAGCGCTGATTTTTGGCCACCATTATTCATCACATTTTTTTCAGATGTGGAAGGAATTTTTTATTTTGGTTCAAAAGTAACTTTTTCTGATAACTCTGCCGTATTCAAATTTTTAACCAAGGTGTTTGCGATATCTATTGCTATATCGGATGTCAGCTGGCCTTCTCGACCATAGAGATACAAATAATGAGTTACATTACGGACCGAGAATAGTAGAAGATATTCCTGCCTTATTTCAAAATATCTGTAATCGTAATAGGCTACACCGCCAATAATATCAACCTGATATTGTTGAAAAGTGTTTGTAATCAAGCGAGACGCATCGCCAACTTGGGTACCTGATTCTTCCTTTACAGACTTGTTATTTTGATGAATAAATAACATCCGGTCGGCCCAAATGTTAACTGCCTCTTTCGCGCCATCAGAAGTGCGAAATAACGAAACATTATCCCAAATTTCAGCGGGGTAATTTGATTTCGGATTCCCCTTGCGGAAGTAGATCACCTCGTATCCATAAATTCTGCCGGTTGAATTTAAGTAAACATCCGCGTCTGCCTGATTGGTCCACATATTGGCTACATGTGTTAAATTCTTCTTAGGTGAGGAGCCAGCAGGTGGAACGCGATAAGGTTTTTCATTGGGCAATTCTCTTGATGGCGGAATATAATATCTTAATTCTTCAGGTAAATCGGGTTTTCCCAAGATCAGGTTTGTTGGGTCAATATCAAAGACCCGAGTATCAGGAGTTGCCGTGGGTATTGCCGTTGGTGTGCTGGTTGGTAGTGGTGTTGACGTATACACAGGGGTATTTGTTGAGCTATCAATTATTGCTTTATTAGCTATTTCGGTTAACTGGGTTTGGCTAACACCTGAATTGCCGCATCCTGATAATACAAAGATCAGTATTAGAAAAATAAGCTTTTTCATGTTGTAATTTCCCTATTTCATTGATTGATATTTATCTAAAGTTATATAGCTACTGAACAGCCAATCTACTGGACGCCCAATTTGAATCATGAGAATGGTTTTCCTTTCCGAAGAATCGTTTTACACCTTTTATAAAATTTCCCATCGTAGATGCTTCCATCAAAATCTGACAGAAATGCAACAAATCTATTCCGTTAGGATAAATAGTTCTCGTACTTGTTCAACACCACACCTGTGTTTTATAGAAGGTCGGCTAAATTGAAAAACAAAACGCAAACCCAATAACACCATTTTGCTCAATGTTCATACAGGACCGTCTCGGGATTTCTACTTTATCCAAACAATGTGTTCGAATAACCTCTAACTCATAATCTGAAAGCAATTTGGGGGTTATTCTCCCAATAAGATTAGTCTATTCTAAGGAATTGGTGTTTTTTTTCAAACCAATAGATTTCAATCATGGTAAAACCTAATAATAGGTGCCTTGCCTCCTTGCTACTTTGATGGCCGATGCAATCGCCATCATTGGGAGCTCAGTCTATTTAGCACTAATCTGGATTGGTTTTGAATCTACTTAACTCAAAATCCCTTAATAATAAAAGTGGTGTTTTGTGTATAAAACCATACCATACCAACTTAACAATTATAGTGCAAAGTTATCCAAATTAAAATTTAATGAATACGTGATTTCCCCCCTACTGCCGCATCCACCTCTTCACCGCGGCCTCATCAGGTTGGTGGTTTTGCATTTGGGTAAGCAAGTCCTCCGGCTGCTCTGCCATACAAAGCATATCAGTGTGCTCAGGGTAGATAAAGCCTTCTTGCTCGGCGAATTTGATCATGCCCCAGAGGGGTGCGAAGTAGTTGCGGATATTGAGCAGCCCGATCGGTTTTTGATGAACGCCGATCTGCGCCCAAGTGATGGTTTCGAACAGTTCATCAAAAGTGCCGTAGCCACCGGGCAGGGCGATGAAACCATCGGCCATTTCGTACATCTTCCATTTGCGCTGCTGCATGGTTTGGGTGACCTGCAGGCTGTGCAAACCGGCATGCGCCAAGGCCGGGGTGTTCATCGATTCTACGATCACGCCGTGCACCTCCCCGCCGGCTTGCAGCGCGCCATCGGCTACCGCGCCCATCAGGCCGGTTTTACCGCCGCCATATACCAAGGCGAACCCTTGTTTTGCCAAGGCCCCGCCCATACACCGCGCCTGTTCCATGTACTGCGGGTGAATACCATCGGAAGATCCACAATATACACATAATGCTCTCATCTGTTTTTAATGCCCTCTAGGTGCAATTCACCTATAATTCGTAAATCTTATGTTAATTCAATACAGTTAACCTTGACGTAGCGGAGCGGATAACTTTAGAATCAATTTATGGAATACAAAGATTATTATAAAACCCTTGGCGTAGCAAAAACGGCTTCGGCTGATGAGATCAAAAACTCGTTCAGGAAGCTTGCCTTAAAATATCATCCCGACCGAAACCAGGGCGATAAGCAGGCCGAGGATAAATTTAAAGAGATGAACGAAGCCTATCAGGTGCTTTCGGATCCCGACAAGCGCAAACGTTACGACCAGATGGGCAGCGCTTACTTTAACTATCAGCAGGGAGGCGGCCAACCTAGCGGCTTTGATTGGAGCCAGTGGGCAAGCCAAGGCGGTGGGGGCGGTTACGGTGGCCAACAGGTGGACTTAAACGATCTGTTTGGCAGCGGTGGCGGTGGCTTCTCTGATTTCTTTAGCGCCTTTTTTGGCGGCGGCGCGGCTGGCATGGGCGGCGAGGCTTTTTCGCGACAGCGCCGGCAAAACTATGAGCAGGCTGTTTCCATCAGCCTGAATGAAGCCTATAAGGGCTCAACCCGCATCCTTGAAACAAGCAGCAAGAAACTAGAAGTAAAAATTCCCGCCGGCTCCAAAACCGGCACAAAGATCCGTGTTCCGGGTGGCGGCCCTGAGGGCGGCGATATTTACCTGAAAATTCAGGTGACCGACGACGCCTTGTTTACCCGCGAGGGAAACGATCTGTACACCACCGCGCAGGTGGATGTGTTCACCGCGATCTTAGGCGGCGAAGCGGAAGTGACCACACTTGGAGGACGGGTGAAACTCACCATCCCAGCCAGCACGCAGCACGATCAAAAGTTCCGCTTGCACGGCCGCGGTATGCCTCATTTGCGCAGCCCCCAAACCTTTGGCGATCTTTATGTACAAGTGAAAGTACAAGTACCAAAAAAATTAACCCCAGAACAATTAAATTTGATCAAACAAGCCAGGGATCTGACTTCCTGATCTTGATTCTGATGGAGAAAATAATGACGAAACGTATCCCTCTTTCGATGTTCTTTGTTTTATTAATGTTATCTACCTTTGCCTGCAACCTGGTGAACCCAGCCATTTTTAGTTCCCTGCAAAGCACGCTTGAAGCCTCAACCGCGCTTAAACCTGCAGTGCAAGAACCAGCCGCGGTCGAAGCTCCCCCTATCGTATCGCAAGAAAACGACCTCACCCGTCTGTACGAGAACGTGATCCCGGGCATTGTTTCCATCAAAGTGGAAACAGCCAGCGGTGGTGGTATGGGCACCGGTTTTGTGTACGATACCAATGGGTATATCGTGACCAATGAGCATGTCATTGATGGTTATACCGCCATTGAGGTTGATTTTAGTTCGGGCTACAAGATCAACGCTACGGTTGTTGGCGCGGATAAAGATTCGGATATTGCCGTGTTGAAGGTAGACGCCCCCAGCTCTGAACTGCACCCACTGCCCTTGGGCGATTCACGCGCGGTTAAGGTAGGCCAATCCGTCGTCGCTATTGGCAACCCCTTTGGCTTGAACGGCACCATGACGTTGGGCATCATCTCGGCGCTTGGCCGAACACAAGAATCGAACCGCCAGGCTTCTAACGGCGGCACTTTCAGCGTCGCGGATATGATCCAAACCGACGCCGCCATCAACCCTGGCAATAGCGGCGGACCATTGCTGAACCTAAACGGCGAGGTGCTTGGCATCAACCGCTCCATCCGTACCGCCAACACCGTCGGCGGTGAAGCTTCCAACTCTGGCGTTGGCTTTGCCCTACCTATCAACCTGGTAAAACGGGTTGTTCCAGCCATCATCAAGGTTGGGCAGTTCGATTACCCCTATATGGGCATTTCCACCCTCAACAGCGATCTGATGAACCTCGCTATTATCAAGGAACTTGGATTGGAACGAATGACCGGCGTATATGTTACCGATGTTCTATCGGGCGGGCCGGCTGAAAAAGCTGGCGTTGTTGGCGCATCGCTGAAGACTGGTATCGAAGGGCTTCTTTCGGGCGGCGATCTGATCATCGCGGTAGATGGCAGAGAAGTTAAGATCTATGATGATCTGATTGGTTACTTGGTGGAATATAAATCACCTGGGGAATCGATCGTGCTGACTGTATTGCGCGGGGCGGAAAAGAAGGAACTTACTTTAAATCTGATCAAGCGACCTTAGAACAAGAGGTCAAAATCGGCTCACAGAAAAGCGCTAAGTTCACGAAGAAGAACATTTTTTTTTCAAGAACCTAAGATCAAGAACTGCTCTCGCGAAGCTCGCAAAAAGCGCGAAGGAAGATCAAAACCATTCTTCGAAAAATTCATGGGCAAAAGCGGCTCACCATTTTTAATTTTATTTTCGGTTGATAATCATAGCAAAATTAAAATAACTCCCCACAGAAATAATGCGGGGAGTTATTTATTTTAATAAAATGATCAAGGTTTATCTTTATGCTTTTCTTCGTGCCCTTAGT
>CAIRYE010000358.1 GCA_903882765.1 uncultured Anaerolineae bacterium | reverse complement strand
TCCAAGCCGTAGATGTTCTTTTTTATTATGATAACTACCGATGGGTAAATAATTTAGACCGGATTCGCAAGCCAGCATTATTCAGAGAAAATATCACTTTGCCAAACCAGAATTTTGAACTCGCAAAAGAACGAATCGTAAATGGGTTCAACGATATTCAGCGAATAAGAAAAAAAGCAACTTCAAGCTTATCTCCTTCTTTTAGGAAAAATGGGGAATGTTTTCGCTGTCCTTACAGGTCTTTGTGTAAATAACAATTCCAAAGCTCTCCTTCACAAGGATGCCCTGCGATTCCCTTACTTCCCTGACCTAGTCACCGCCCATAAAAAAATCACCCCAGTTCCAACGATGGCGAACAAACCCCACCAAGGATTATCTCCATCCCAGCCATACGAAGCAACAAGAACGTACAAGATCCATAAAATGAAAACTACTCCTATTACGGTAGTAAAAATACTCCTCACCCCACCTCCGCCTTCCCCGCCTCCAGCCCTTCCAACAGCTCCCGCGTCACCAGCGTGATCTTGTTCACCGCTTCTTCAAACGCCGCGGCGTTTTGCTTGCTGGGCTTGCGGTAGCCGCTGATCTTCCTTACAAACTGCAGCGCGGCGGCGGCGCATTCCTCTTCCGTTGCCGGTAATTCCTTCCTTCGTAACGTCTTTATGCTTCGGCACATAGCTTCATTCTCCTTCCCTGCATTATAGCAAATTTGTTCCGTTTATCCCCATCCCCCATCGGACTGGTTTATAATTACTCGTATATGACCGATCCCACCGAACGACCCGTTGACCCCGAAGCCAAGCCCGATGACCGCATCGACCACGCTCTGCGACCGCAGAAGCTGGAAGACCTGATCGGCCAGGATCAGGTGAAAGAGAACCTGCACATCCTGATCAGCGCGGCAAAACAACGCGGCGAACCTTTGGATCACGTGTTGTTCTATGGCCCGCCCGGCTTGGGCAAAACCACCCTTGCCAATGTGCTCGCCAACGAAATGGGCGTCAACATCAAAACCACCTCCGGCCCCGCCATCGAGCGCGCCGGCGACTTGGCCGCCATCCTTACCAACCTGCGCGCCGGCGATATCCTCTTCATCGATGAGATCCACCGCCTGGGCCGCGCCGTAGAAGAAGTGCTTTACCCCGCCATGGAGGATTTCTCGCTCGATATCATCATCGGCAAGGGCCCCTCCGCCCGCTCCATCCGCCTAAAGCTGCCGCACTTTACCGTGGTAGGCGCTACCACCCGCTTGGCGTTGGTAACCGCCCCGCTGCGCGCCCGTTTTGGCGCTGTATACCGCATGGATTACTACGACGAGCCGGCCATGAAGAAGATCGTGAGCCGCGCCGCCACCTTGCTAAACGTACCTACCGACGAAAGCGGCATCCGCGAGGTTGCCCTGCGCGCCCGCGGCACCCCCCGTATTGCGCTGCGCCTGCTTCGCCGTGTGCGCGATTTTGCCCAAGTTCGCTCCGATGGCACCGTTACCAGCGCCATCGCCAGCGATGCCCTAGACCTGCTGCGCGTGGATACACTTGGCCTGGATGACGTGGACCGCCGCGTGCTCAAATCGATCATCGAAAAATTCAACGGCGGGCCGGTGGGGCTCAACACCATCGCCGCCTCCATCAGCGAAGAGAGCGATACCATTATGGACGTGGTAGAGCCTTACCTGCTGCAACTGGGCTTTTTGGATAGAACCCCCCAGGGGCGCGTTGCCACCCGCATCGCCTACGAACATCTTGGCTTCCAGTTCCCCGAAAACCCAGGCGACCAACCCAAATTATTATGAGCGGACCGAGTATGGATGGCATTGGAAAATACATGATGGTAGCCGGCGCGTTGCTGATCATCGGCGGCGCCGTGATAATGCTGCTTTCGCGCACTAACATCCCCATCGGCCGCCTCCCCGGCGATATCCGCATCGAGGGCGAGAACGGCAGCTTCTACTTCCCCATCACCAGCTCCATTTTGGCGTCGGTAGTGTTCTCCATCTTGCTCAACCTGATCGGCAAATTCCTCAACAAGTAACCCACATGCTCACCGAAACCCTGCTGAATACCCCCCTTGGCCAAATCAACATCGCCGAAGGCCCCAACAACGGGCCCTTGCTCTTTTTGATGCACGGCTTTACCAACCGCTGGCAAATGTTCACCCCCATCCTGCCGCACCTCATCAACGATTGGCACGTCATCAGCTATGATCATCGCGGCCACGGTCGATCCTGCCATCCTTCGCAGGGCTACACCGCCCACACCTATTACCAGGATGTAGAGACCATCTTCGCCGCCAAAGCTGATCAGCCCGCCTTTCTGTTGGGCCACTCAATGGGCGGATCGATGGCGCTCTGGTTCACCACCCACCACCCCGACCAAGTGAAGGCGGTGGTCATCGGCGATACCTCGCTCGACCTGCCCATGCACATCGAGGTGATGAACAACCGCCGCAACGGCAAGCTGTTTAGCCTGCGCCGCCGCATGGCCGGGCACCCCGTAGAAGACCTGCTGCGCCGCGGTGTTCCCCAATACCAAGCCGAAGAGCTCTCCCAGCTCGATCCGCGTGTAATGGATTTCCACGCCGAGGGGCGCGTTGGCGAATTTTTTGCCGGCGTACAACCCTTCAACCTCAGCGGCTTCCGCTGCCCCATCCTGGTTACCCAAGCCGATCCCGCCCGCGGCGGTATCCTGCAAGACGCCGAGATCCCAGCCGACCTCTCGCGTTACCCCAATCTCTCCTTCCAACGCTTCGATTGCGGCCACGACCTTGAGATCGATAAAGGCATCGATTCCCCCTTCTTCCAAGCTGCTCTTTCCTTTTTAAAGCAACACCGCTAAGCCCCTA
>CAIRYE010000357.1 GCA_903882765.1 uncultured Anaerolineae bacterium | reverse complement strand
GTTGAAAAGTAAACTTACTGACCGTTCGGTAAGTTTATCTTATCCTTGACCCAATATGCTGTCAAGGATTGTTTGTTAGAAATTCATTTGATTTCCATTTCAGAAAAGGTGAATAAAAATTTTAGTTTTTACCTACGTAATTTTGCATATACTTTTGGCAAGGATTCACCGTTTTGAGGGTGTGTATTAATTACCGATAGCCGAGAAAATGGTCAATTACTACCCCCATCAAG
This sequence comes from uncultured Anaerolineae bacterium, assembly GCA_903882765.1. Lineage (GTDB taxonomy): Bacteria > Chloroflexota > Anaerolineae > Anaerolineales > Villigracilaceae > UBA5195. The sequence goes on along the minus strand of CAIRYE010000357.1, from coordinate 10,204 downwards.
ATAACAGTACCGCAAATGAAGACAGGCAATCGAACGGTTCGGTCGCCTGTCGGCGGGGTACTACCCTTCAGAGTAGAAGGGCAACGTATTTCCCCACATTTAATACGCAAAATTAATTTGTTTTCAGCTCAACCCTCTTAGCCAACCAGTCACACCATGTTTCAAAACCAACCCCCGTTTTGCACGAAACCTCGAATATTTGAATGCGTGGGTTTAGTTCGAGTGCTCTTCTTCGAAGTAATTCAATATTAAAATCTGAATCTTGCAGATAATCGATCTTGTTCACCAACAACACATCGCAAATAGAAAACATCAATGGGTATTTCAGAATTTTGTCGTCCCCTTCAGGCACACTTAGGATCATGGCCTGAAGATCCGAGCCTGTATCAAATTCCGCGGGGCAGATCAGGTTTCCGATGTTTTCGATGAACACCAGGTCTAATTTATCCAAGGCAAGCCCGTCTATTGCCGCTGTCACCATTGGAGCATCCAAATGGCAAGCTCCGCCGGTTTGTATCTGCACCGCCGGGATTCCCTCCGCCAATATTTTCTCAGAATCCACCATCGACTCGATATCCCCTTCGATCACAGCAATACGATGCCGATCCTTGAGCCGGCGAATGGTTTGGATGATCACGCTGGTTTTGCCTGCTCCCGGAGATGCCATCACGTTAAGCATGAAGACTTTCTTAGCCGCCAGATCTTGGCGGATCTCTTCGGCCTGGTTTTCATTATCCGCGAGGATGCTTTTTCGAACGTCAATTAAAAATATTTCGTCCATTAGCTTGCTTCCAATTTCTCGATCACTAACTCTCTACCTGAAATCAAATCATATTCAAAGCTCTCACAGTGTGAACAAACAATTTTCTGGTCGATCCGAATGTCAGCGTTGAAGTTTTGACGGCATTTATGACAATTGAAGACAACCGGAACTTTCGTTATTTTGATCTTGGCGTTCTCAGCCGCGGACCCTATGCTGATGTAATCAAAATATCGTTGGATCCATGGTTCTTCGATATTGCGCATTTCGCCAACCAGCAAATGGATCGCCAGTATTTTTGTGGCTCCTTTTTGTGCTGAATGCTCTAGCGCGAGTTTTAATATGCTTTTTGAGACCGCTAATTCGTGCATGGGTTGCTTTCTATAATTGAGATTTTAAATTTTTAGATCAAGGCGACCATCCGCCAGGAAATATTCTTGAACACTGCTCAACATTGGGCTGGTCTGCATGATCTTGATGGCGTTGGTACTGCATTTTGTTTTGCATATGCCACAACCTACGCAAAAATCCTGATTGACAACAGCTTTTGCTTCGCTATTGAGAGTGATAGCTGCTTGCGGACATGGTTCCACGCAATCGCCGCAACTCGCGCAAGTGCTTTCATCGACAATTGCTGTCCAACCTGATGGTCGGAACCGCTTTTTCACATCTCTGGAGGCATTTTTAGAGAGGTTAAAACCGACACAGCAACATGGGCAACAAAAGCACATTTCAATGAAGTTTTCCATGGTTTGATTTGAGAAACCCCAAATGAATTGTTCCACCTCCACCCATAAAGCTTGGCCGATTAGCCCTAACTCAGCGGCTTGGTCTACCCGGGCGAGAGCGTCTTCCAGCGAGATCTCGTAGCCAACCCCGTGGTTCACGATCGTCTTCCCGCTGTTGCTGAGGAATAAGCAGCATACATTTTTAGGAAACGCTTTGCAGTCATTGGCATCTCGGCAGATGCAGGCGTTGCTAGAAGCGATATAGGTTGTTTTTCGAAGCAGGTCCTTAACCAGATCCATCGGCAAAACCATGGTCTCGCCTTGTTCGCTTACATCTACGTTTAGGTTATAGATGGTGCCATGGGAATATGTCGTTTCTTCTGGTGTGAAAAGCATCAACCTCTTATAAATTGGCCCAAAAATCGGGGTTTCCATATATTTACTACCAGCTACGATCAATTTAAAAACTTTTAGGATGGGTTTCCAGGTTGCTGGTCGTACACCAATTTTTTCAACGATCCAATCTGAAATACCGAGCCAACTCTTCTTGGGGGTGTAGATCTTCTTTACAGGTGTTTGTTCCATGGTGTTCTCTTATTTCTTTCTGCCTTCAGCGCAGGCTTTTATGGTTTTCAACATTGATTTACACATTACGAACGAGGGAAGACCCAAAATGGACGCAATCAAAGTTTTGTGGTATCCATCAAACGGTTCAAAAACAGCATCACAACGGGTAAAAAAGCGAGTCTTGCCGTTCCCAGCATCTTCGAGGATGAAATTCCAACTCCAGGCAAAGTATTTAAGGCCAAGGGGTGGGACAAAGGCCCAGGCTCCTTGAAATTTAGATGGATTGCGGGAATCGGAAAGGGAAGCGAAAAATTCATTTGGCGCAAAGGCTTTTACTTCAGAACCAATGCCGTTTTGGTGATAAAAAATATATTCCCCGACAAACATATTTTGCCACTCGTCAACTACTGTATAGGTGTTATATATATGGAAGGTGAATAAACGCTCTAGCCAGCCGAAGCTATAAAAACCAGCTCGTCGTTGCCCAAGCTGGGCAAGATATGGCCATACTTTGGCGGGTGGTGCGTCAACCGTTACCGCTAACGTTCCTCTTAGCCGATTCTGTTCACTCCCCAGAAGTTCATCGCCTGGTAGGTATTTTTTCTTCTCTTCATCGGTTGGCGGGGCGCTAAAGCCGTAATAAACTAACCAAGCCAATACGAGTACGCCAATGAGGAAAACCAACAGAACTATGGTCCATGGTGTTAGCTCTACAAAAAAACTCTGAATATCACTCATGTTTTTCGCTTTCTTTGGAAATGATCTTGTTCGCGGCAAAAATGCCAGAGATCGCTGCAGGCTCTAACCCTAAACCGTTGTGATCGCCCGCAATGAACAGGTTATTCTTGATTTCTTGTTCCAAATAGGCAGAGCCCCGAACATACATCGCCTTCTCCCAACTTACCGAGTTCAAAAGTTCGTAGTTTCGGCACACCTGTTTTAGATCCACCTCCTTTTCGCGCGAGTAGATGAGGAACGATCCGTCTAACTGTTTTACGATCAACATTATCACCGAAGAATAGTTGAACAGGTTCATTGACTGCTTTTGATACTCGGGCTTTAGATCAGCCTTTACATGGAAAACATGGATCTGGCTTGCCTCGCGAATTTCCTTTAACCCCAATAATGTTTGGGTAACTATCGCAGGGGTGGCAACGACTATGTTATCAGCTTGGTATGTTTTTCCACCGTCTCCGATCAGAAGGTACTCCCCACCTTGAGGTTGTATGGCTGTGATCGTATCAAGGATTAAGTTAGATTCCAGTTTTTTTGAAACAGCCTTTGGGTCGAAAACAATGGAATGGATGGGTGTGATCATCGCCATACTCACATTCAAAAAGTCCAAGGCGGTAATTTGTTCCAGATTTGCGCCTGTACAGGCATAGGCAAATTTGGAAACATAATCCGCCGCCGCTTCTTCGAATTTTCTCTCCCTAACGAAAGCGAGAGCCTGCATTGAGAACAGCTTTTCGATGTAAGGATCAGCCGTAAGTGATTTATTGAGGGGAATTGTCAGACAGCGCTTTTTAAATTGTTGGTAATGGGATGAAAACTCAATCAGCGCGCGTAAAAACCGAACCAACTCAGGCAGGAGTTTTATGGTATGCCAACTAAAAAAAGCAAATTTATCGCTCGGGCTGTTGTGGAAGCATGAATCCGTAGGGTTGATCCAAGCGCCTTTTTTGAGCAATTGTTTGGCATGAGTATAGCTTGACATTACAAAGTACGCTCCAAAATTTACCCCGGCTTCGGCGGAGTATTGGATGCGACCACCGACTGAATCTGTGATCAGAATAAAATCCTGATCCGCCTCGAGAAGTTTTAACCCGCACGAAAGACCAGCCATACCACCACCAATGATCACTGTTTTGTTCTTCATTATTCCTCTTTGGGTTTTTACACAACCCTTTATTCATGTATCCAATACTGTAATAAATAAAAAAAGTTCCCTATTTGGGAACTTTATCTTTTTCATACACATGTATCCGTTTCTGGACAATCATCGCATTTGTAGCCAAATGGACATGGTGAAAAACCCTTTATAAACGCCAATTCTAGAAGCTGGTGATATTCATCAATGTTTTTTAAGTTGAGAGAATAATACACTGTTGTGCCGATCCGCTTTCGTTCCACAAGATCAACGGCGTACAGAATTTTTAGGTGTTTTGTGGCGGAAGGTTGCGATATCCCCAATATCTTCGCAAAATCACTAACGGAAACCGAATTCGCTGGGCTAGACCCCATGATCTTCATCATCTTCACCCTCTGAGATTCAGAGAGTGCGTTGTTGTAATCACAGATCAAATTGACGAGCCCGCGACTTTTAGCCATGACGATCCTTTTTATTACCTTATAACTATAATACTATAAGCATAAAAAGGCGTCAATACTTGTGCAAAAAATCACAAGTAAAAGTGGGGGAAAGAGGACTGCGGAAAGTTAGAAGGTATATTATTTATGCTTTTTGGAATTGGGAAATTTCTTATCTAAGATCATTTATTCTCCCCAGATTTTATCTCCAAATCAGGACAATACATTATTATTCTTGCTGTACTATAATGGTTATAAGATGAGCGTTCAAATTGTTACTGATAGCACATGTGATCTTTCACTCGAGACCATCCGGAATCTTGGGATAACCGTTATCCCTTTGAACATCCATCTCGGTGATACCGATTACTTGGATGGGGTCGATCTGTCGAGAGACGATTTTTATGATCAGCTTCCATCCCAGAAGAGTTTCCCGAAAACCGCCGCGCCAAGTGCCGGTGTCTTTGCCAAATACTACAATAACCTGTTTGAAGCGGGTGCAAACCATGTGCTCTCCATCCACATCGCGGAGAGCCTAAGCGCGACCGTGAATATTGCTCGTATCGCGGCCCAAGATCTAAAAACCCGCTCTGTAACTGTGTTGGATTCTGGTCAACTAAGCTTAGGAATGGGCTTTTTAGTCGAAAGAGCTGCCCAAATGGCGAAAGCCGGTCACTCTGTGGAAGAGATTTTGGTTGTGTTAAAACAACAAATGCTTCGAACCTATGTGTTTGCTTCGCTAAAAACGCTTGAATACTTAAAACGCAGCGGCCGGATGAATGCTGCGGTAGCCCAGATTGGCGAGATCCTCAAAATTAAGCCCCTTCTATTTATGAACCAAGGTAAATCAAGCATATCCAAAGTGCGCACCCAAAAAACAGCAACGGAACAATTGCTCGCCTGGCTCGATCAATACGCCCATTATGAAAAACTAGCCATTCTCCACGCCGGAATTGCCGATGAAGCAGAAATATTGCGTGATCTTGTAAAGACGTATTGGACAACATCACCCGTAGAGATCACCCAAATCACACCCGCCCTCGGGTCTCACCTAGGAATTGGCGCTCTTGGTTTTGCTTGCGTTTCGAAAGATGGATCCACTAAGGAAAGCCTTTAGCTTTTCGTTGTTCGATAAATGGCCGGGGATAGCTCGTTCGTTTGTCAATCACTGATCAAAAGACCAAATTTCAAACTTAAATGGATTCACTATCTTAGTAAATTTAGTCAGATATATGGGCTTTTCTCGGTCAGATCATAGCGAAAGGTGTCAGTACGACTTGCCCGTTTGTTGGCGGTGGGTAAGTGGATAATAAAAGAGTTGCGTTTGTTTTAACAGAAGAATTCTCGCGTGTAGATAAAAATACTGGGATTGAATTAAAGTCAAAATAAACCCGATCCTAGGTTTTTTCGCTAATAATTATTAAGGTGGGATTGATTCAAGAATTGGAAACAGGTTTCTAAATCGCTCAATTTTCCTGGGGGCAAGCGTTCAAGTTTTGTTATAGGTTCTTCGATCTAAAATAATTGACCGCCATATGTAGTTGAATTTTTCGAAAAAAACCGATAATATCAATATATGGCGGTATCTGAGCGGGTGATGGGATTCGAACCCACGATATCTTGCTTGGGAAGCAAGCGTTCTACCACTGAACTACACCCGCATTTTTGCGTTCGCTGATTATAACCCGTTCTCACTCTTCGCGACAAGGTTTTTTAGGGCGGCGGTAAGTACTCTTACCGCTTTCTTATATTCATCGATCGAGATGTTTTCGTTAGGAGTGTGGTCCAAGGCTGAGTCACCGGGGCCATAGACCAGCGTTGGGCAACCCCAAACTGGAGCGACGATGTTGAGATCAGCGGTGCCTGTTTTGTAGACGAAAGTGGGGGTGCCTCCTTCAGCGCGGATTCCCACTAGCAGGGAGCGAACTAAGTTGGTGTTCTTGGCACATTCGTAAGCTGGAATGGCAAAGCCTTTTGGTTCAACATCCGCACCCGGAACAGTTTGGGCAAGCATTGCATACCAATCGGCGGGTGGGAGATCGACCGGCAAACGAGCGCCGAGGCTGATACGGGCATTCTGAGAAAAGCCATCTTCTTCAGTAACCATAGCATGGATCGTAAGCAAAAGTTGGTTAAATAATTTGGGACGGTCAGCGTTATAGTCTTCCGCCAGCTTTTTTACCTTCAACCAGTGTTCTATTACAATTTCAGATGCGCTTTGGTTGGCATGGGCGCTGTGAAATTGATCTTGCCTTACTACAATATCCGCCGACGCGCTTCCTTTATACCCCAATGCCACCCTATTCCACCGATTCGGCTCTCCAATGATGGCATATGCTGGCTGATATTGTGTTGATATAAACCGTGCTCCTTCGCTATTGCGTTCTTCTTCTACTGCCCCGATCACCACGAACTGCCATCCTTCTATTGGTCCAATCGCGGCTACCGCATCGGTGAAGCTGGCTAGTGGACCTTTGGCGTCGACACTACCTCGGCCGTAAAGAGTGTCTTCAACGATCGTTACCTTCAATTCACCCGGAACAGTATCGATATGCCCCAACAGAACGATCTGTTTTGGACCATCGCCCATTACGCCAACCGCATTGCCGGCTTGGTCTATGTAGGAATTACTGAAACCGATCGAACACATTTGGTCTACCAGCCATTCCACAGCCGGCCTCTCGTCACCTGATGGGCTATAGTGCTCTACAAGGCCGAGCAGGGTATGGATCTCGAGATAGGGGTTGATCATGCTTTACTCCGTGGTGGATTTAGGATTAGGTGTAGAACGCCTGAGAACAGATTCGTTAGCGCTTGAAGGGCCAGAACGATGACGACCATGAGAATAAACCAGCCATAAAAGCTGGCACGAGATTCAACCAGCAAGTTGGGAATGCCGAAAAACGCGAAATCGAATTCGATCGAAAACAAGCGGATTAGACTGGGCATCTAGATGAACCCCATCTGGACAAATGTGACTAAGTTGGTTAGCAGGGAGAGGATGAAATTCCTTTGTAGTGTCGCGGTTTTTAATGGATATCGACGCTAGTGGATGAAACCATCCTGCAACAACCCCTGATAGAATGCAAAAGAAAGCCCCGCCTATTCTCGTGCAAGTTAGAACAATATCTAGGAGGGCGAAAGCGAAGGCATATAGAAAAAGAGGAGGGTCAACCGATCGACTCGACAAAGGCTTATCCATGGCAGAATTTCGGTTTGCCGCGTTTTATGCCAAACCAATTTCCGCCTTCCAGATCTCCGGTAAAGATCTCCTTGTCTTCCGCATCCTGGATCCAATCCCCTAGGGTCTCGGCTTCAAGCAGGTGTTCTTCGGCAGCGGTTTTATTGCCGGCGAGAGCGTTTGCTCGAGCAAGGCCTTCTTTAGCATAGGCAAGGTCAAAATCCATCATCTCACCCTTGAAGGTCTGTGTGAGATACTCGCATTGATTGGCGTAAAGGAGGGCTTGTTTGGGGTCTTCGATGACCGTATACACCCGCGAGAGGAGCCATAAACCTCGCTGTTGGTGAACATTCGTACCTTCTTCACACCAATGGATATAAGAGGCATGGGCAAGACTGATCATTCGCAGATCGTCTTCAAATCCACGGGAAGGGTTATTTAGCAAGTCCCAAGTACCTTTATTGAAACGTTTTGCGAAGATCATTCCTTGATTACCCATTTTATTTTTCACTTTCAGGCGACTGGTTTAAGACAATCTCAAGTTCGGCAACTACCCGGTCGATCTGATCATAGGTTATTACCAAAGGTGGTAACAAGCGGATGACTGTGAGCCCAGCATTTAGAGCCAAAATGTGGCGTTCTTGCAAGGCACGTAGTGTTGGCATTACTTTTTGTTTTAATTCTATCCCAATCATCAAGCCCATACCACGTACCTCACGGATCAGCGGAGAATTGATCTGACGAATTTTATCTGCAAAGTATTTCCCTTTTTCCTCAGCCTGTTTGGGGAGGTCTTCCTCTATAATGGCGGTGAGGGCGGCAGCGGCAGCGGCGCATGAAAGCGGGTTACCGCCAAAGGTACTGCCGTGAACACCCGGCCCAAGGTTTTGCACTCGAGCGCCGATCAAAACAGCGCCCATTGGCAATCCGCCAGCAATGGATTTGGCGCAGCACAACAGGTCGGGGGTGATGCCAAAGTGCTGGAAAGCAAACATTCTTCCAGTTCTTCCGAAACCGCTTTGAACTTCATCGAGGATGAGCAATGCGCCTTTTTCATCGCAAACGCGGCGGGCAACCTGGATGTACTCAGCGTCGATGGTGTAAACGCCCCCCTCACCTTGGACTGCCTCAACGATAAAAGCAGCGGTGTTTTCATCAATGGCTTTTTCGAGAGCTTCGACGTTGTTATATGGAATATGGCTGTAACCGGGTACGAGCGGCTCGAAGCCTTCGCGATATTTTTTATTGTAAGTGGCAGAGAGCGCTCCATAGGTGCGCCCATGAAAGGCGCGCATTGTAGCTACTATGCCCGGTCTTCCGGTGGAGATGCGTGCGAATTTGATGGCTGCCTCAACCGATTCGGTACCAGAATTGCAAAAAAATACTCGCGGTAAACCTGGTACGAGAGGTCCCATGATCTTCATTAATGTGGCGCGTTGGTCGTTATAAAAGGTTTCGAACAAGGTGATCAATCGTGTTGATTGCAATGCGATGGCTGCTGCCACTTTGGGATGGGCATGGCCAAGGTTTGCAACACCATGACCAGAGTTGCAATCGATGTATTCAACATCGTTGATGTCGAAGAGGGACGCGCCTAGCCCACGCACAAAGATGATCGGTTGTTTGCCATACAAGCCGGAAGTATGGGCGGATTCAACTTCCATAATTTCATCAGCGTTCATTGGAGCACCGTTCCATTGCCTTTGAGGGCGTTTGTAATGGGCTTTTCTACCCGGCCATCGGCAATAATGACCTTGCCAACGCCGCCATTGAGTGCTTCTTCCGCGCCGAGTACTTTTTTCTTCATTCTCCCTTGCGCCATTTCACTAGCGGCCGGGATCTGGCTTTTTGAGATTGTCTTGATCAAAGTGGATTCATCAGGGAAGTTCTTCATAAGGCCGGGCACAGCTGTTAATAACAGCAGTATTTCGGCATGAAGAGAGGCGGCTACCATGGCGGCGGCACGGTCAGCATCAACGTTCAAGGCTTCGCCGTTGTGGCTCACTGCCACCGGGGCGATAACAGGTAAGATGCCTTCTTTTAGCAGGAGGTGGATCAGCTTACTGTTCACTTCGTCGATCTTTCCGGTGAAATCATCTCGGATGATCTTGCGTTTTCCGTTCTCAACACTTTGTATCGAATCTTTGCGTGTAGCGATGATCAGTTTGCCATCCATACCACACAAACCAAAGGCGTTCACGCCAAGCACTTGCAATTGTTCTACCAAAAGGCTGTTCACTTTGCCGTTAACCGCCATAAGGAACACTTCCAAGGTCCCCCTATCGGTATATCGGCTGGTGTACCCGGATGGGGAGGTGATAAATTTTGGAGGTGTACCCAAGGCTTCGCCAAGGGCATTGGCTTCGGCGGAGCCGCCATGAACAAAGACCATCTTTTGCCCCGCGGCGATCAACTCCTTGGCATCTTGGCAGATGGCGGAGAAATCTACCCCTTCCGTTCCACCTAGCTTTACTACAATGATTGGTTCAGTCATTTATTGCCTCTTAAATGGGGTGCAAGCCGGAGAATTCGAGCCCAAGGGTCTCTTCCCAACCCAGCATTAGGTTCATACACTGAACCGCGGTGCCTGAGGCACCTTTCATTAGGTTATCGATGGCGCACATGGCTACCAAGTGGCCGGTCTTTTCGTCTAATTCG
>CAIRYE010000356.1 GCA_903882765.1 uncultured Anaerolineae bacterium | reverse complement strand
TGGCTAGCTTGCTGCCCGCGGAGATGCACGGAGTTGTGAGGTGCATGCTTTTGATTTTTGGTTGGGGGTAGGGCGGGTTGGCTGGCGCCAACACTGCTTGTCAGCGCCAAGCAGCTACGCGAGGGGTTGCCGTGAGGGTGGGTTGATTTTGGGGTGGGGAGAGCTTGTTGGCTGGCGCCAACAGGTTTCGTCGTGCCGAAACCCTACGAAGGCTTCGCCTTGGTGGGTGGATGGTTTTTGTGAGGTGGTTCTTTGGCTTACTTTTTAAAGGACGCTATCATAAAGAAAAGAGGGTGGCGCATTTTTTGCGCCACCCTCTTTTATCGTTTGACGAGTGGTTAAAAGACGGTTTGGTTGATGCCGGCGATCTTGGCGAAGGTGAGCATATCGGGGGTGGGGATGCCGGTGCTTTGTTCGCCGATGGTGAGGTTGAAGTACTCGTATTGGGCGGCGGTTTCGATGTATTCTATCATATCGAAGGCGTGCATAAAGCTTTTCGCGCTGCGGGAAACCGCGCCATGGCGAGCCCAAATAACGAACTCATGGTTGGTGAGGGCGCGCAGGGTCTCTTCGGTCAGTTCCATGGTACCGGGGGTGCGAAATTGCGCCATGCCGATGCCGGTTGGGAAGTGAAAGAGGGTTTCGGGTTCCCAATGGAAGAGGTGCTCGTTGAGGTATTTCTCGTTTTGATAGCGTTCGAGGTGGCTTAGGAAGGTGGTTTTGGGCGGGTGGCCATGGACGATGTAGTTGATATCGATGTTGGAGGCGAGTATCTTGCCGCGGTGGAAGGCCATGTGGGTGTTGAACTCGCTGGTGAGGCGGGTGAAGGTAACGCCTTCAGCGGTGTAGTAGGTACCGGTGAGTCCGCCAGGGTTTACTACCCAAGCGCCAACATTCTCTTTGGGAAATTTGAGAATATCGCGTAGGCGGCAGCCGCTTCCGGTTGCTAAAAAGCCAAAGCCTGCCATATCGGGGGCGGCGAAAGGCATATCGATCACCTTTTGCACAGGGAACTCGGCGGCAAAATCGGGGGCTACTCGAAAACCGCAGCTAATGTTGCCGGCAGCGCCTTCGGCGGCGCCCATGGCATGCAGCATCGAGCCAACTTCGCCCATTTCGCGCATGATCTTTTGGATCTGTGTTTCGGGGTTACTCATCGTTTTACGCTTTCTATGTTCTTAGAAACCGAACACCTGGGGGAATTTTGCCAAGAGGGCAAAGTTATTACCTTTAATGATGAAATTACGAGCCATGATGTTCCAGGGGATCTCGCCATCTAAAATGGATCGCCAGGTGGCGGTATCCACTTCGAGGGTGAGTTTACAGAAGCTAAGCTCGCCTTGGTGCAAGGTGCAGCGGCCGTTCTCTATTTTTAGGTAATAGGTACTCTTTTCAGCGCCGGTGAATTGGAACATCACTTCGGTATCGCTGCTATAAGCGCTGGGGTTGTATCCTTTTACCATTCTTTCGAGTAATTCTCTTGCGGTTTGTGGTTCACTCATCGAGGTTGATCCTGTTTTGTTTTAATGTGGGAGGCTAAAAATGCCCTGACGCTTTCGGCATCGGGTTGGTTCAACGCCTGCTCAACGATCGCTTCGGCTTGTGGCACGGACCACTGGCGGATCTCGTTCTTAATCGCTGGGATGGCCATGGAGCCCATGCTGAATTCATCGAGGTGCATGCCTAAGAGCAAGGGGGCTGCCAGCAATTCGCCAGCCAGCTCGCCGCAGATGCCTACCCCTTTGCCGTGGCGGTGGGCATTGTTGATGGTGAGTTGGATAAGGCGCAGCACAGCCGGGTGAAAGTGATCGGCGATGTGTTGAACACCGGGGTTGCCGCGATCGGCGGCAAGGGTGTATTGGGTGAGGTCGTTGGTGCCGATGCTGAAGAAATCCACCTCGCGGGCAAGCAGGTCTGAGGCTACCGCGGCGGCGGGTACTTCTACCATGATGCCCAAGGATGGGCTGCCTACTGCTTTGCCTTCGGCGGTTAGTTGTTCGCTGGTTTGGCGCACGATCTGGCGCGCCTGTAGGATCTCGCCGAGGGTGGTGACCATGGGAAACATGATCTTGACATCGCAGGTGGCGGAGGCTTGCAGGATGGCGCGCAGCTGTGGGATGAAGATATCTTGTTGCTGCAGGCACAGCCGTAAGCCACGCACACCGAGGAAGGGGTTATCTTCGAGGGGCAGGTTGATGTAGGGCAAGGGTTTATCGCCGCCGATATCGAGGGTGCGGATAATGAGCGGTTTGCCCAACAGGCTATTCGAGATCTGTTGGTACACCGCAAGCTGTTCCGCTTCGGTGGGAGGGGTTTTGCGGTCGAGGAAGAGAAACTCGGTGCGCAGTAGGCCTACGCCTTCGCCGCCGTATTCGATGACGCGCTCGGCATCGGAATTGGATCCGATGTTGCCGACGATCTCCACGCGAACACCATCAAGGGTGATGGCGGGTTGGTGGGCGGTGGTCTTTGAGGCTTCCATGGCTTGGTCGAACTTGCGCTTTTTAGCAAGGAACTCGGCAACGATGGTTTCGTCGGCATCGGCGATGACACAACCTTCAGCGCCATCGAGCAACAGGGGGGTATCTGTGGTGATCAGCAATACATCATCGCCGGCGCCAACTACGGCCGGGATGCCCAAACTGCGCGCTAAAATGGCGGCGTGAGAGGCTTTGCCACCTTTGCGGGTGATGAAGCCGAGGATGTTTTGCGGTTCCATGCGGGCGGTATCGGATGGGTTCAGTTCATCGGCTACCACCACTACTGGGCTGGTAAAGCTATCGAGGCCGGTGATGTTGATGCCGAGCAGGTTGCGGATGATCTGGGTGCTTACATCCACAATGTCGGCGGCACGGGCGCGGAAGTAGTCATCTTCCATGGCTTCGAAGGCAGCTTTTAGGTTGTTGCCTACTTCTAAAACGGCGCATTCGGCGGTGATGCTGTTGGTTTTGATGGCGTTCTGAATCTCGGTGATGAAGGAAGGATCGCTGAGAAACATACGGTGAGCGCCAAAAACTTCGGCTTCCGCTTCGCCGATCTTGGCGGCGGTAGTGATCTCTAATTGTTGAAGGTTGTGATCCACTTCCTCAACAGACTTAGTTAGGCGGGCAATTTCGCCTTGCGGGAAATTTGATTGCTTTCGTTCAATGACCGGCAGGGCAGTGCTGTAAAAAAAAGCGCTGCCAATGGCATACCCTGCCGAAGCTCCAATTCCCTGGTATGTCTTCATGCAAAATTACTCCCCAAAGTTGCTTTCGAGTAGAGTTTTTAGGCTGGCGAGCGCTTCTTCACTTCTTTCGCCTTCCGCGGTCACATTGATGCGGTTGCCTTTAGAGATCTCAAGCGTGAGCACGCTGATGATACTTTTGGCATCCACATAGGATTTATGCTTATCGAGGTTGGTAATTTTGATGGCGCAGGGAAACTTGGCGGCCATCTGTACAAACTTGGCTGCCGGGCGGGCGTGCAAGCCGGCGGGGTGATCTACGGTGGCCTCAAAGGAGTTTCCGGAGGTGGTGGTGTTGGCGGCGGCTTTGTTCGCTTCGGCTGGCATGGTTTCCAGTTCCCCTTGCAGCATCGCAACAACCTCATCAGCGTTTGATTTCGTCATTAGGCTTTGTAATTTCTCTGTCTGCTGGAAGAAATCGATGAGCCGGGTGAGAAGTTTTACCTGATTGGCGGGTATAACGACCGATAAAAGGAAGATGAGGTTAGTAGAAACGGTTTGGGTGGGATCACCCATCATTTGGAAGACCACTGGTTTTTTTAGGATGGCTACGCTAATGGCGGGCTTGATGCAGTGTTCTACATCGGTATGCGGTAAGCCAACCGGTATGAGAGTAGGCAAACCGGTTGGATATATTTTTTCGCGAGCAAGAACCGCTTCAACAAAACTTGGATGTACGTAGCCTTTTTGAATCAGATTATTAGCCATAGTTCGAATGGCTTGCTCTGATGTTTCAGCTTCAAGGCCAACAAAGACCAGGTCCTTCAAAAAAAGGGAAGCTTCTGATGCAGACATAACGGCACCCCTTAGGCGAGTTTGCTCATCAGGGCGCAGTAGGCACCCATTTCAACACGGTCAATAGCATCGTAGCCGGCTTCGAGATCCTTGGCTAAGACGAATACGCCGTGGCGGGGGGCAAGCATAACTGCGGCTTGTTTTTTGACACGCTCAATTTGGGGAGCCATAGCGGCAACCATATGGTTGGCGAGGTCTTGGGTGTGTGCGGGTGCATCCGGCACGAAGCCGATCTCTTTGCCGAATTTATCGGTGGAGTAGAGCATGGAAGGGATGGGTTTTTGAACCGAGCAGAACACCAGGCTGTTGCGGGCATGGCCGTGAACAACAGCGGTGGCATCGGGGTAGAAGTTGTTGAGCAGGTCGGCATGGACGCGTACTTCGCGGGAAACTTCGCCTTCGCCTTCGATTCGTTCTGAATTGAGGTTGAGAACAAGAACGTTCTCGGGTTTTAAGTCCCAGTGCCATTTGGAGCCGGCAAAGCGGGGGGTCATAAGGATGACATCGCCGATACGAACGCTGATGTTACCACCAGCGGCATCTGTTAACAAACGGTTGTACATTACTTTACCGATCTCCGCGATCTGTTTGCGCATTTCCCAATAATTTTCTGACATAATAATTCTCCTGTTTCTATTAAAAGTTCAAACGTCTTATCAACACTTGATTTGTTAGAGTTTTTACGAGGGTGGGGCTAATAAAGCCGGCACCGATCACTTGCGTGTTGGCAGCACCACAGGCTACCGCTAAGCGTGCTACTTCTTCTAGGCTGGCGTTCTCCGAGATTCCTTTGGCCATACCCGCCAAGGTAGAATCGCCGCAACCCATTACGTTCACCACGTTGTCCATCACCAGAATTCCTTCAAGGAAATCCTGCCCGTTGGTGATGAGCAAACCGTTCTTACCACGGGTGAGAGCAACAATAGAAATGCCTCTACGGCGCATTTCCAGCATTGCCTTCACCTGATCAGATTCATCGGTTAGGGGATGATCAACCAGTTCTGATAGTTCTTCGCGATTCACTTTGAGCAGCGAAGGGTTGGCTTTTACGCCTTCTTTTAGGGCTAAACCTGAGCCATCCAAAGCGCATTTTACGCCTTTGGCTTCGGCGAGGGTGATGAGTTCTTTAACAAGTTGCGCCAAGGGGGCTGTTTGGGCAGAGCCGCAAAAGAGCGCCATGGTAGCGTTGGGGAGCAGGGTTATGAAGTGTGCTTTGAAGGCTTCGATCTCATCGGGTGTTACTTGTTGGCCGGGTTCGTAGATGGCGAAGGTATCGTTGGTTTCTTCTTCGATCAACATTAGCGAGGTACGGGTGCCGGCGGCGCAACGCAGAAAATTGGTTTCCACCCCTTCGGAGGCAAAGTTTTGGATGATCCATTCGCCGATGGTACCGCCCTGATAGCCGGTAGCGATAACGGGTGTGCCAAGGTTATGAAGGGCACGAGCCGCGTTATTGCCTTTGCCGCCGCCATATTGCATCTCTATGGTGGCTCGAGCGATATCATTTGAACGGAGTTTTTGTAACCGTAGGATCTTATCCAAAGCGGGGTGAAGCGTTACGGTCAGTATCACAATCGATTCTTTCTGTTTTGGTCCCCTGGGGTGAGCCAGGGGACCATTGTTTGGTAAAAAAAGCTAGATCTTAGTAAGGTTTGGGGTTGCCAGAGATACCACCGGAAACTGCGGCGGCGGCGTTCTCGCGGCGTTTCATGCCAGAGACCCAATAGAAACCACAAGCTACGAGAGCAACAGCGGAGATGGCGCCGAGCAAGATATTGCCGTTAAGCATATCGAGGACAGCGAATACCATCAAGCGGAAGCCGGCTGCGTTCATTTCCAGCCAAGTGATCTGCTGGTAGCCTTCCTGAAGCTGCATGGAGCCAGTATCGAGAGCAAGCTTGGTGAGGTAAGGAGCAAAGAAAGTGGCGGCCTTGAGGTACACAGGGACGGCGATGAAGGAAAGCAAAGCGGATTTCACGATGTCGCCTTGGGTAAGAACAGTGGTGGTGGCGATGAGGGAAACAGCGATGATGGAGCCGAAGGGCAGAGTGTCATTCCAGCTGGAGGGCAAAATGAAGGCCCAGAAGAGCAGCATGGGGGCTACGAGAATACCGGTTACCCAAAGGGCATCGATACCACCGAGGACAGGCCAATCGAGACCGACATAGAAGGAGCGGCCGGGGAAGCGTTTCTGCATGAATTCCTGAGCGCCTTCAGCAACTGGGGCTAAAGCACGGGCAAAGAGACCAGCCATCATTGGGAAAACGGTGATGATGGTAGCGCCGGCGATAACGAGGTTGGCAACGCCTTTGTAGTCATAACCAGCAAGAAGACCGAAGAGTAAGCCGAGGATGGCGCCGAGAATGTAGTTCTCACCAAAGAGGCCAAGCTTCTTGCGGAGGTCTGCGGGGGAAGTGTGGATGTTGTTGATTCCAGGAATTTTCTCGAGAAGGTCGAGAAGAGGAGCCATCCAGAAGGCATCGAGCAGCATGTTGTGGCTGACGGCGATACCAGGGATGCGGGTGAGGTTGTAAACCTGCTCACGGGTGAGGTCAGCAGAGATGAGCTCGAGCACAACCCAGATAGCGGCAATGAGGAAGCCAACAGCCAAAGCGCCGTTGGGGCCAAGGAAGGAGCCGCTGAGGAGGGCGGTGGTGAAAGCGCCGAGGGTAGCCTTGTGCCAAACGTTCCACATATCAACGTTTAAGCATTTGGTCCATCCGAGAGCCAACATAACGATGTTGATGGCGATCTGGAGGGGGAACATAAAGAAAGCATATGGCCAAGCCCAAGAAATGACGGAGGCAACGGTCCAGCCGAGGTCATAGGACTTGAAGGTAAGGCCAGGGAAGCGGCTTACCATAGCGCCACCAGCGCCGCCGAGGGCGGGGAAGGCGAAGCCGAACAAAACACCCATACCGGTGAAAGCGACGCCGAGTAATAAACCAGCGCCGATGGCTTTACCGGGCTTCATGCCGATGACCAATCCGAGGATGATCATGATGACTGGTAGAGCTACAGCTGTACCAAGATCTAGAAAAGCTTGAATAAATGCATTCATTTACAGAACTCCTTTTTTGAATTTGTTTTTGTTGTACAAACCTTTAAAAACAACTTACAAGGTACCTGATGGCGAGATATGTTTAGTATCTGATTGGTTGGAGCTCTCCTTTCGTAATCTTTGATCGCGATCTAATGGTGGGTTTTAGTATAAGAATTTAGGATAAAGCGACGATTTGATCGATAAGTGCGCTTATACCAACACCGGTTAGAAGGGGGATACCATTAAGCGCCGGGATTTTTAGTTCCTGGTCGCGGGTCGCGTACGGGGTAATTGAAACTAAGACGTCGGCAACTCTGGCTTCAGATTCGAGGCTTTTCATATCTACGGCACGAACTTCAGCATACAGGCCGCGATCGGATAAAGCGCCTTTTAATTTTTCGGCTGCTACGTTGGATGTTGCCACGCCGGAGCCACACGCTACGATAATTCTTAATGTTTTTGCCATGATGCTACCTCCATTAACTCAGAAAAATTTGATTTACGCCGCCGCTAAGGGTTTGGCTTGTGTGGCGGCAAAATTCACGATGGTCCATGGATGTGTGGATGCCCTGTGTGAAGCTTTTGTTGACCAGGTTGGTTGAAAATGCCTTGAAGTAATTGGCTTCAACCGGGTGGTACTCCATGGTTGGGGGAAGAGAAAACAAAAACACCTTGTTGACCAACGCATTGGAAAAAGGTGTTTCATAGAGGAAGGCGGTTTCGAAAAGGCACACGCAAAGAGAGGGCTGAAGGACGCAAGCGTCCTGTCCGTGGGGGATTGCCATACCATCTTGCAGCAACGTAGGTCCCATCTCTTCTCTTTCTACTAAGGCGTTCATAAATGCTGAACTTTTAATTAATAACCCATTCGTGTAAAGAAGGTTACTCACAAATTGGAACAAGTTTACCTTAGTTGTCACATTCGTCATGTTTGGCATGAATAACGCGGGTGGCGTTATTCGCGCGGCTAGGGTTTCGAGTTGGGTGGTAGTTTGAGAGAGGGCCATGCTACACCTGAAACCCATAGTTATGCAGGCTGGCTTTTACCTGGGTAATATCATCGGCGGAGAGGAAGGGGCTGACGCAGATCACTGGCAGGTCTTTATCGGTGATGTTGCGGGCGGTGGTGATGATGGCGTTGATGTTTTTGCGGTCGATGCGGTTGAGCTCGCGCAGGGAGACGTTATCGATGATCTCGAGGGTGGGCATTTCGGCTTTGAGACGCGAAACGAGCATCCAAACTGAAACGCCGCCGGTGGGGCATACAACTACAACACGCGGGTGGTGGCGTACTTCGCTTTTGGATTCTAATTGGCGGGCGAGCACGAAGTACATAGCGATAAAGGCAATTTCCTCGTTGTTCATAGTGGCGAGATCGGGTTCGAAGGCGCTGATGGCCTCGAGGGTAGCGAGCCACATATCGGGGTAGGTGGTTTTTACTTCCATCGCGAAGGGGTTCTCGATGGGAAGGTTGAACTTCATACGCACCAGCATTTTGGAGATGTGCTGAGCCATCTTTTCGAGGATGGAATGGTCGGTCATTTTGAAGCCGGTGTTATCGGCTACTGTTTTTACCAGGCGGGTAACCAATAGCGAGGCGCGCAGGTCTTCGGGCTTTGAACCATCGGCGGTGCTGATGCTATCGAGCTTGCTGAGCAAGGGGGAGGAAAGGACCTCGAGCAGGAACATGGTGGCTTCGCCGGGGTTTACGGTAAGGCCGCTTTCCTTTTTGTAGCTTTTGATGGTGTTCTCTAACACACGAGTCTCGGTCTCGCTGAAGGAGATATCTAGTAATTCGTTGGGGAGGGTAACGACATTGCCGCCGGCGCATCGCTTTATGGAAATTGCCCAATAGAGGATGTGATAGAGGTAGCGGTTATCGCCCATTTTTTGGGCGAGGTCTTCTTCAACGCGGCTGACCAAGCGCATTGCGCCTTGCAGGTCGAGCTTGCGCAGGGTTTCGGTGAAGGCTTTGCGCACCGGGTGCAGGAAAGCTTCTTTGGTGATGGAGTCGTAGATGCCCCATTGGATGAGCTTGATGAGGACGGATTCGGGCATAACATCCATGATGAGCCTGATGAGGGTGTGGCGAATGGCGTTCTCGGGGCCGACCACGCGGGTGCCTAGGTGCGGCTTCTTCATCAGGTAGAGCTGGCGTTTTACCAGGTAGTCTTCAATGGCGTCCATCTCGCGCATCATGGTTTGTTTCGACATGCCTACTTCGTTGGATAGCAGTTCGAGGGGGGTGTACTCGGAGGAGAAGAGCAGGTGGAACAAGAGGATCTGCTGGCGTTCTTCGGGGTTGTACACGGGTTGGATGCGGGTATGGTTGAGCTGTTCCATTAACGCGGGCACGTTTTTGGCGGGGATCTCTAATTTGTAGCCATACTTGGGGCGTGAGATGATGGGGTCGAAACGGACTTTTAGCCAGTCGTTGATGGTGGTGATGTTGTAACGAACGACACCACTGGATAGATTAAATTTTTTCGCGATGGATTCAGCAAAGACGGGAGTCCCTGCTTCTTGAAGTTCCAATAAGATGGCTGCCTGGGTAGAGGTCAGAGCCAGATCCATTAAGGGTGTATCCTTTCAGTTCGGTGAAACCGAACAACGGAGGGGCGATTTAATCGAATGGGTGCTTAACATCTTTATTTTTGCATATTTATATCTTCAATATACAACTTATTGTTATCATTAAAACAGGTGTTACCTTAAAAAATGTACTAATTGTGTAGATTTGGCAAATAAATAATGAATTATTGTTAGAAACGGCTTGTTGGGGGTATTCTTGGGGTACTTTATGCGTTTGGAGGAATTGATGAAAGGTTTTGGGATAGTGGTGTATTGGTTGGGGATGGTGGCGGAGAGTGTGATCCGCATGCCGTATAACAAGGCTCGAAGTAAGGCGAAATTGCCGGCGGCGAGTACAACTTTAGAGAAGCTGTTGTTGAACCTGCTGCTGGTTGGTATGGGGTTGCTGCCTTTGTTGTATAGCGTTACGTCGTGGTTATCGTTTGCTGATTATGAGCTGGGGACGGTATGGAGCGGGGTGGGGGCGGGGTTGATGTTGCTGGCGGTGCTGATCTTTTGGCGGTCGCACACTGATCTGGGGACGAATTGGTCGCCTACCTTGGAGATACAGACCGAGCATACTTTGGTAAGCGGCGGTGTTTATGGGTTGGTGCGGCATCCGATGTATACCTCGCAGTTGGTGTGGTGTTTGGCGCAGCCTTTGTTGCTGCAGAATTGGCTGGCGGGGGGACTTGATGTGGTGGTGTTTTTGGTCTTTTTCTTTTATAGGGCCGGGGCGGAGGAGAAGATGATGGAAGAGCATTTCGGGCTTCGGTATCGCGAGTATATGGGGAAGACGAAGCGGTTGATTCCTTGGGTTTGGTAGTGGGCGGGTTGGCTTCAAGAGGGTAACCGCTAGGGTTACCCCGTCACCGCTGGTTGGCGGTGTGTGTTGGGGGTGTTTGGTATTTGGGGATGAAAAAAGGCGGTTGGCTGGCGCCAAC
>CAIRYE010000355.1 GCA_903882765.1 uncultured Anaerolineae bacterium | reverse complement strand
GTAGTATCAAAGATCTTTACATAATTATTCATTATCCGTTTCCTTCTATTACCAGGTTCGGAATTGCCGATTACTTCATCCAGTTTTCAGGGCGCAAAGAGCGAACAGCGGCGCCGGCTTGCCACATTTCAGAATTTTTAAAGGCATTGAGTTCTTCTTCAAGTTTGGCTCGGTAATCGGCTTTTCCGTTAGCTTCAAGGGTAATGCGGGCTTCGTTACCAGTGATGACCGACTCGTAAAGGGCTTCAAATACTGGCTGAACGGCATCGCGGAAGCGGGGGTGCCAATCGAGCGCGCCACGCTGTGCGGTGGTAGAGCAATTGGCATACATATAATCCATACCGTTTTCGCCAACCAAACGGATGAGGCTTTGGGTTAATTCTTCAACGGTTTCGTTGAAGGCTTCGGAAGGACTGTGGCCGTTTTTGCGAAGAACATTGTATTGAGCTTCCATAACACCAGAGAGCGCGCCGATCAAAACACCACGTTCGCCTGTGAGGTCGGAGTAGACTTCTTTGGTAAAGGTGGTTGGGAAGAGGTAACCCGCGCCAATAGCGATACCGAGGGCGATGGTGCGATCTTTGGCTTTGCCTGTGAAATCTTGGTGAACGGCATAGCTGGCATTGATGCCAGAACCAGCCAAGAAATTACGGCGAACGCTTGTACCGGAACCCTTAGGGGCAACCAACGCCACATCCACGTTAGGGGGAGGAACAACGAGAGTATCGTCTTTAAAGGTAACAGAGAAGCCGTGTGAGAAGTAGAGCATATCGCCTTCGTTGAGGCATTCTACGATCTTGGGCCATTGACTCTTTTGGCCAGCATCGGAAAGTAAGTATTGGATAACGGTGCCCTTTTCGGCGGCTTCTTCAATTGGGAAGAGAGTCTTTCCAGGAACCCAACCATCGGCGATGGCGCGGTCCCAGTTGGGAGTGCCTTGGCGTTGACCAACGATCACGTTGATGCCATTGTCACGCATATTCATAGCTTGGGCGGGACCTTGCACGCCGTAACCAACCACCGCCACTACTTCGTTTTTAAGAACTTCACGAGCCTTATCCAGGGTGAATTCTTCCCGGGTCACAATATCTTCAGTAACACCACCAAAATTTATTTTTGCCATTTTATTCTCCAAATAGGTAATTTTTGATTAAAGCCCAGATTCGGCTAAGTTGATGAGTGAATCACTTCCGCGCTCCATAGCGATAGCGCCGGTTCGTACCATTTCAATAATTCCTAAGGGTTTCATAACATCAATGAAACCGCTGATCTTATCATCAGACCCGGTGATCTCAATGATGAGAGATTCATTGGTAACGTCGATCACCTTGGCGCGAAATACTTCCACCATCTGAAAGATCTCGGCGCGTTTTTCATTTTGCGTGCTGATCTTGATCAAAGCCAGATCACGAGAAACCATCTTTCGTTTGGTCAGATCTTCTACCTGAATGACGTTCACTAGCTTGTAAAGGTAAGAGGTCAAACGCTCAATATGGTCATCGTTCCCAACAACAGTGATGGTCATTCGCGAAACGCCGGGAATATCGGTATGCCCTACGGTAAGGGATTCAATATTGTAGGTTCTTCGGCGAAATAAAGAGGCAACTCGGTTCAAAACGCCTGGTTTATCTTCAACAAGAATAACTAAAGTATGTAACATCTCTTCTCCATCTCTCTTCTGATTATTCATCCAAGGGTGTTTCAACAATTGATGATGGGCGTCTGATCATTTCGTGCAAGGACGCTCCAGCGGGGACCATTGGGTAAACAGAATCTTCTTGTTCAACCTTGAAGTCAATAACGACACTGCCAGGATGAGCCTGGGCTTCTTTGATCGCTGCTTCAACTTCCGATCGCTTTGTAACGCGAATTCCCTTTAAACCATGAGCCTCAGCCAATTTTACAAAGTCTGGGCTTTTCATGGGGGTTGAGGCGTAGTTCTTATCGTAGAAGAATTCCTGCCATTGCCTTACCATTCCAAGGAAACCGTTATTGATGATGGCAATATTCACTTTAATTTCTTCTTGAGCGATCGTGGAAAGTTCGGCGGCGGTCATTTGGAAACCACCATCGCCGCACACGGTCCAAACTTCGCTTTCGGGGCTGGCAAATTTAGCACCAATGGCGGAAGGCAAACCAAATCCCATTGTGCCAAGCCCGCCGCTGGTAACCCAAGTATGGGCGTCTTCCACCTTGAAATACTGGGCGGTCCACATTTGGTGTTGTCCAACATCGGTAGTTATGACGGTGTTCTTGGGGGCAAGCCGCCGAATGTCATTAACGACCTGAGCGGCGTACAAATGACCATTATCCGGCAAGTTGACGATATCGCGGACGGCAGTTTCGCCCTTCATATCGCTGATCACCTTCAACCATTCCTTGCGGTCGTTCTTTTCAACAAATGGATTAAGTTGGGTGAGGATCTCTTTGATATTACCGATCAATCCAACATCCACCTTAACATTTTTATTTACTTCAGAGGGGTCAATTTCAATATGGATCTTTTTGGCGTTTTTGGCGTAATTATTCAAATTACCTGTGACGCGGTCGTCAAAGCGCATACCGAAAGCCAAGATAAGATCCGCATCCTGAATCGCATGGTTTACCCAAGATTCACCGTGCATCCCCATCATGCCCATATTCAAAGGGTGGTGAGCTGAAATCGCGCCCATTCCGAGCAAAGTCATAGCAATTGGCGCATGGGCTTTCTCAGCAAATTCCTTAAATTCTTTCATGGCATTGCCCATCAAAATACCATGGCCAGCCAAGATCACTGGCTTCTTGGCGCTGTTGATCAACGCGGCGGCTTCTTTGATGCTAGCGAGGGCAGGAGTAAAATCGGGACGATAGCCTTTGAGGTGAATGGGGGTATCGTCGTATTCCCAATCTTCAATAAAAGCTTGTTGGGCATCTTTGGTAATATCGACCAAAACAGGACCGGGACGACCGCTTTTGGCGATATAAAAAGCCTCTCGTAATGTGGGCATAATATCGTACACATCGGTAACGAGATAATTATGTTTGGTGATAGGCAAGGTTATACCAGTTACATCTGTTTCTTGAAAGGCATCGTAACCGATCAGCTTTGAAGTGACTTGCGCCGTGATGAAGACCATCGGAATGGAATCCATATGAGCGGTTGCGATGGCGGTTACAAGGTTGGTAGCGCCAGGGCCAGATGTTCCCATTGCTACGCCTACTTTGCCGGAAACACGAGCATAGCCATCAGCCATATGACCGCCGCCCTGTTCATGACGGGGTAACACATGATGGATCTGAGGGTAACCTCGCATCGCGTCGTAGATCGGCAGATTAGCGCCGCCGGGGTATCCGAAAATAACTTTAATATTTTCTTTAACCAAACATTCCCAAATGATTTGTGCACCACTTCTCTTCATTTAATACTCCTCTTTCCTAAATGCTTTTTAATACCGCGCCAGTATCGGCGGATGTGACGAAATATGAATAGCGTCGTAACCATTTACTGCTGATATTTGGTACGAACGGAGGCAGTTTTGCTATACGGGAGCTGATCTCATCCGCGGTGAGCCGCACATTCATGGTGCGGGCATCCAAATCGAGATCGACAATGTCGCCATTCTGCAACGCGGCGATCGGTCCGCCAGCGGCTGCTTCAGGGGAGATGTGGCCGATGCAAGCGCCACGAGTTCCACCGCTAAAACGGCCATCGGTAATCAGTGCGACCTTATCGCCTAAGCCCTGCCCCATGATAGCGCTGGTTGGCGATAACATTTCCTGCATCCCGGGGCCGCCCTTTGGGCCTTCATAACGAATGACCACACAATCGCCGGCTTGAACTTCTTTGGCCATAATGCCTGCCATCGCCTCATTCTGTGATTCATAAATACGAGCTGGACCAGAGAATTTCATCATCGAAGGGCTAACACCGCCAACTTTGATGACAGCTCCATTAGGTGCCAAATTACCGAACAAAATGGCAAGACCACCCCGTTTGGAGTGAGCGTTATCATAGGTGCGAATTACTTCTTCATTTAATATTGATTTTCCTGCAATATTCTCGCCAAGGGTAAAACCGCTAACGGTTGGGCGATTTAGGTGCAGCATTCCGGTGGAGCGCTGGATCTCGTTGAGGATGGCGGGGATGCCGCCGGCGTTATGAACATCTTCCATATGCCATTTTCCCGCGGGGGATACCTTGCAGATATGTGGTACTTTTTCGGCAACTAGGTTGATATTTTCAAGTGGATAGCTGAGGTCGGCTTCTTGGGCAAGAGCAAGGGTGTGTAAAACAGTGTTGGATGATCCACCCATTGCCATATCGAGGGCGAAGGCGTCATCAATAGCGTCGATGGTAACGATATCGCGCGGACGCAAGTTATTCTGCAACAGATCCATGATCTTACTAGCCGCAGAAGCCGCGATCTCATCACGCTGCTTGCTGAGCGCTAGAGCTGTTCCATTATAAGGAAGAGCGAGGCCGATCACTTCCATCAAACAGTTCATTGAGTTAGCGGTAAACATCCCCGAGCATGAGCCGCAACTGGGGCAGGCGAATTTTTCGAGGATCAACAGACGTTCTTCCGTGATCTTACCGGTAGATAACGCCCCAACCCCTTCGAATACCGAGATCAGATCGATCGCCTCACCGTCCGGGGTACGACCAGCTGCCATTGGCCCGCCGGATACAAAAATAGTGGGAATATTGACCCTCATGGCGGCGTTGAGCATTCCTGGAACGATCTTATCGCAGTTGGGGATGCACACCATCGCGTCGAATTGGTGGGCGTTGATCATTGTTTCAACACTATCCGCAATCAATTCGCGGGAAGGCAGGGAATACTTCATCCCCTCGTGCCCCATAGCGATGCCATCGTCAACACCGATGGTATTGAATTCAAACGGAACACCACCCGCGGCGCGAACGGCTTCTTTTACTTTTTTCCCGAACTCTTGTAAGTGAACATGCCCGGGTACGATATCGATGTATGAATTAACAATGGCGATGAAAGGCTTGCCAAAATCTTCATCTTTTACACCGGTTGCCCTAAGTAAGGCACGGTGAGGAGCTTTTTCAAAACCTTTTTTAATAATGTCTGATCGCATAATTCCTCAATGTTAAGTTTTTACTCAAAAAAAAAGCCGCTCCAGTGGTTGGGCGGCTCTTTTGTTTACTCTCGTTATTACTATCTTACGCTTTCAGAGGCCTTCCCAACAGAAATTAGGTCCGTAAGTACTACAAGGACCAAAATAATTACTACAATAAGGGATAGGGCAAGGAAGGTATTCATTTAAGTTCGTCATATTATAAACAATAACCCCTGCCTGTCAAGGAAATTGAATCGCCCATCTCTACCCTTTGGATAAATGCGCTGTAATATATCAAAACTACCTGGTGGATACATCCTATTCTGATGAAGTAAAATTATTCTTATGAAATGTGTTTGTATGAATTATGAGGTTGAACAATGCTGATGGCTTGGAATAAAATAAAAAATAGTATCAATCGTTTTAGTGGATTCAAATTGTATGCGTTCACATTATTTTTGATTATGTTCATTGCCTACGATTCTCAGGTTTGGCGTTTGGGTTACTATTACGACGACTGGGAAGGGGTTTTCCTTTATAAACTTGGTTTTAACAATAAGCAGATCTGGGATTACTTCCTTATTGACCGACCTTTTTCATCATTAGTACATTTAATATTTAATCCCATTTTAGGGTCTTCGGCGGTTAGCTGGCATTTGTTGGGTCTCACGCTCAATGCCTTGGCGATCCTTGCTTTTGTAAAGGTGATGCTCGAAATCTGGCCGGATAAAGTAAATGAAATTGGCTGGATCGGGGTTTTGGTAGCTATTTATCCGGGAATTACTCGCCAATTTGTGGTTAGAACCAGCATTCCTCACTTTACGAGCATGCTCCTTTTTATGATTTCTCTTTGGTTGATGGTCAAAGCTTTTAAATCAAAAGACCATAAATTCATTCTAACTTTCGCCTCCATTCTCCTTGGCTGTTTGCAGATCCTCATCATCGAATACTTTAGCGGCCTGGAATTGATAAGGCTTTTCCTTCTGTTTGTATTAGTATCGCAAGTGGAAAAGAACAAAACTAACCAACTTCGAAGAACAATACTTGATTGGACCCCTTATTTGTTCATTTTCGGAATATTTATCCTTTTCCGTTTATTGCTTCTTCCATTATTACAGGTTGAAGGAGATACTACGAAGCATTCTTTGAAAATGATCGAAGGTTTATCCAGCAACTTCTTTGGAACTGTCTTCCTTCTACTTAATAATGTAGTCCAGGATAGCATTCACGCTGTTTTCTATGCTTGGACTTTACCGATCAAACCGAATGATTTTGAGATCAACTCGAAATCCTTTTTGCTTTCTTGGGTTTTGGGGTTAGTCGCGGGTTTAGCCGCATATTTTTCGATGATCCATTGGGAAAAACACACACCCAGTGGTAATGGTAAAACTGGCTTTTCCATTCTCACTTTTCTTCTGGCACTAAGTGCTTTGCTTTTGGGCGGGCTGCCAATATGGCTGATCGGACGTCAGGCGATCGTTGGCATGTGGTCGAGTCGTTTTTTGCTTGGGCCAGTTTTTGGCGCGGTTTCTATCCTAGTATTATTGATCGGCTGGGTTGTTGGGAAAGACATAAAAAAATTTGGAATACTTCTTGCACTGCTCACTATCTGCGGGGTTGGGTTTCAGTTCCGCGTGGGAAATGAGTACGCACGTCATTGGGAAGCCCAACAAAATTTTTTCTGGCAGTTAAAAGAACGAATTCCGGGGCTTGATAATAAAGCATTTTTGGTTTCACCCAACGAAACCACGTATTTGACGGTAGATTATCAAATGGCATTCGCCGTAAATATATTGTATTCCAACAATTTTGGAACAGAGGAAATGCAACATTGGTGGGTGAATGGCACCGAAAATTTGCGCAGTATCCGTGAAAATGAAGCTAACGCTAGGCGGCCGGTAAGTTTTAGCTTCCGTACAATACGTTTCAATTCAGATATGGAAAAGGCGGTACCGATGCTTTACAACCCCGATAGGGGTTGCTTGCTTGTCGCGGATCCAATTTACCAAAACGCGCCTGGGCTTTCTGAATCTGAGAAAAAAATGTTCCTAACGTCGCATCCCGAAATGATCTTGCTTGAGGAAAGCAAGCCAATGCCGGTAGATGTTTTTGGCAGTGAGCCTGAGACTAACTGGTGCACTATTTTTCAGAAAGCAGATCTTGCTCGCCAGTTTTCCGATTGGGGAACAGTAGCTACGATCTGGGAGGAGAGTAATGCGCAAAACTTTGCGCCAAAGTACGGGCCGGAGTATCTCCCCTTCATTGAAGCATATTATCGCCTAAACAACGTTGACAAAGCGGTTGAAATGACGCTTATGGCTTTTGATCAAACCAAAGGTATGCAGACGCTGCTCTGCGAAAACTGGGATCGGCTCATGCTCGAAAAGAAAAATGATGCTCCGGTTGGCTTACCCTTGCAACAACTACTAACCACCTTACAATGCAATGGACCTCAAACGAAGGCAATATTCACATCGATGCATTAATAAAACAATAGTGGCGCTGAATATCAAAGGTTTAGAATATAGATAACATTGCGAATGCCAAATGTTCATCATTATTCTCCCGACAACCATTCCACCACCCCCGTAATTTGGGACCGGTATCACGAAAACCAGGAAGAAATTAATCTTCCTGGTTTTTTTATTGGAAAAATTAATAAGTAGCCCCAAAAAACAAAACGAAATTAATCCAAATCGGATATTTTTAGTAACCTTTTTGAGAAGATTACGACTAATAGAAATATCACGGTTTTTTAATCTTATTTTAAGAAAGGTAATGCTGATGAAAAAAAAGTTTTCAATAATTGGTCTAGTAGTGATATTGTTCAGTATGGTTCTTTTTCAAGTAACAGCCGCTACCGCGTCTTCCTCAAGAGATAGCGATACCCCTGGTACTCGAACACCAACAAAGACAAAAACCCCAACGAAAACAAAAACCCCAACAAAAACAAAGGCACCAACCAAAACAAAAGCACCAACCAAGACCAAGGTTCCAACTCAAACCAAAGTTCCCACTAAGACGAAGACTCCAACAAAAACTCCTTCGCCTTCCCCTACAGCTACCTTATCACCAACCCCAACCGTGAATGTTCACTCTACGATCACCGAGTACACAGGCGCAGAAACTTGCGCTCAGTGCCATGCCCAAGAAGCAGCGGGAATGCTGAATTCGGAACATATGCAGTGGGCTGGAAAATGGGATGAGATAAACACCTACTGTACCGCACCTGAGCAATCTAAATGGGCTTGTATCAGTTGTCATGCTAGTACAGGGCGAGTAGTTGATCAAACTGTTGCCGATATCGATTGTATGGTCTGCCACAATGATACCTATCAGCGTAGTCTAGGACCATCCAGCACAACTGAAACATTAACAAATTGGCTGG
Organism: uncultured Anaerolineae bacterium; assembly: GCA_903882765.1. Lineage (GTDB taxonomy): Bacteria > Chloroflexota > Anaerolineae > Anaerolineales > Villigracilaceae > UBA5195. Next base: position 1,337 of record CAIRYE010000355.1, on the reverse strand, counting down.
GAGAATCAAAAACCTATAACATCCCCGATTTGATCGATGGTGCTTATAAACAACAACCCAATTTCGCGAAAATGCCAGCTGGCACCACGATGTTGAGCTTAGCTCAAACCGTGCATCTGCCAACCAAAAATTCTTGTCTGCGCTGTCATGCTGGCGCGGGTGGAAGTGATGGCGCAAAACGTGGTGATATCTATAAGGCTCTTGGATCCCCCGCCTTAACAACCCATGATGATTTCCATATGTCTCCACAAGGCGCGAACCTCAATTGTCAGGATTGTCACGTAACCAGTCACGATCACCAGATCCCTGGCAAGGGCATCGACCTGCGAATTGCTGAAGGTGGTACTGTAACCTGCCAACAATGTCACAATTCTAAGCCTCACGGCAAGACTAATCTCGATACCCATGCTGGACGAGTTGCCTGTCAAACCTGCCATATTCCAACCTACGGTAAGAATACTTCTACTGAAATGCACCGCGACTGGAGAATTCCAGTTTGGAATCCTACTAGCCTAGGTGGACAAGGCGCATGGCTTGGCGAAGAGGTTCGTGGAAGCAATGTAATTCCATCCTATACCTTCTGGAACGGTCAGTCCTTTATCTACTCGCTTACTCAGTCGATCGAACCAAATGCCAATGGTGTTTACACTATGGCCGAAGCGTTAGGTGATATCAACGATGGCAAACTCTATCCGATCAAAGTACACACCGCTGTCCAACCGCGTGAAAACTCATCAGGCAGAATGGTCTCTTATGATGTTCTTTGGAACTTTATGACCGGTTTGTACGAGCAAGCCGCCCAAAATGGTGTTGATTTTATGGGCTTACCAGGCGGTTATACCTGGGTTGATACCCGAACTGAACAGCTTATCACCCATGGTGTGGAACCCAAGGCATTTGCACTCAACTGCGCATCCTGTCATGAAACACGTACTCAGATGGATTTGAGAACAATGGGTTATGAACTCAAGGATACTCGCGACGTGGTTTGTACTCAGTGCCATTCCTTGGAAAGTGAAGTATTGTCCTTCACAAAATTACACGAAGAACATGTTTCTGGTGAAAATATCGATTGTTCAATGTGTCATACATTTAGCCGACCTGAAAGAAATCTAAGAATTGGAATTGTTACGGATAATTAAGGAACATTCTTAGAATAAAACGAACCCTTCCAGGTTTCTTTTCTGGAAGGGTTTTTGTTTTTGGTCATTACTAGGAACAAAAATTGGGTCTGAATATGGAGCTGGAATCACATTTTTTCTTAAAGTTGTCCAAGTGACTATTGTCTTTAACATTGATGACATTAGAAATTGTAATGATAGGGTATTATTCAGTAT